>RPYR01000195.1 GCA_008671285.1 Collinsella aerofaciens
CTCCAGGCCGGTCAGGCGGCGCAGCTTCATCTCGAGGATGGCCGTGGTATCCTCCTCCTTAAAGCAAAAGCGCTCGATAAAGCGACTGCTGGCCTCGGAGTCAGTCTGCGAGGAGCGGATGATGCTAATGACCTCGTCGATATGGTCAAGGGCCATCAGGTAGCCCTCGAGGATATGCGCGCGGGCCTTGGCCTACTTAAGGTCGAAGCTGGTGCGGCGGGTGACGACGTCGACCTGGTGGTCGATGTAGTGCTGCAGCATCTCGCGCAGGCTCAGGCATTTGGGAACGCCGTTGACGAGTGCCAGGTTGTTGGCGCCAAAGGTCGTCTGCAGCGAGGTGTACTTATACAGGTTGTTGAGCACGACCTGCGGAATGACGCCCTTCTTGAGCTCGATGACCAGACGGATACCCTTCTGGTTGGACTCATCGCGCATATCCGAGATGCCCTCGATGCGCTTGTCGTTGACGAGCTGGGCGATCTTCTCCTGCAGGGTGCCCTTGTTGACCATGTAGGGGATTTCGGTGAAGACCAGGCGGCTGCGACCGGTCTTGGTGGACTCCACGTGCGCCTTGGCACGCACGGTAATGGAGCCGCGGCCGGTCTCGTAGCTCTGCTTAATGCCGGCGCTGCCCATGATGATGGCGCCGGTGGGGAAGTCCGGACCGGGCATGATCTGCATGAGCTCGTCGACGGTGGCGTCGGGGTTGTCGATCAGGTAGCAGGTGGCCTCGATCGCCTCGGCGAGGTTATGCGGGGCGATGTTGGTGGCCATGCCGACGGCGATGCCCTGGCTGCCGTTGACCAGCAGGTTGGGGAAACGTGCAGGCAGTGCCACGGGCTCGGCGAGCGATTCGTCGTAGTTGGGCTGCCAGTCGACGGTATCCTTCTGCAAGTCACGCAACAGTTCCATGGCGGGCTTTGCCAGGCGGCTCTCGGTGTAACGCATGGCCGCCGCGCCGTCGCCGTCGATATTGCCGAAGTTGCCGTGACCGTCGATGAGCGGCGTGCGCATGGAGAACCACTGCGCCAAGCGGACCATGGCCTCGTAGACCGCGAAATCGCCGTGCGGGTGGTACTTACCGATAACTTCGCCGACCGTCCACGCCGACTTCTTGTGCGGGCGGTTGGGGTAGATGCCGCTCTCGTTCATCGCGTACAGGATGCGGCGGTGCACCGGCTTTAAGCCGTCGCGCACGTCCGGCAGGGCGCGCGCCGTGATGACCGACATCGAATACTCGATAAACGACTGCTTCATCTCGCGACCGAACTCCGAAATCTGGAGCTGGCCGCCGTTGATATCCTCGCCGGCCGAGGCGCCACGGTCGACTTCGCCAAAGCTCTCCTCGAGCTCGCCGTCGTCGTCCTCTTCCTCGTCATCATCGGCATCGGGGTTATAGGCGTCAGGATCGCCGTCCTCGCCCTGCTCAGCACGGGCAAGCAGGCGCTTCAGATCATCGGGCATACCGGCATCGCCGGCCTCGCCCATACCCTCGCTATTGTTGATATCGTCTGCCACGTTACCTCCTCTTAAGCATCAAGGAAACGCGCGTCATGCGCATGTTTTTCAATGTACTCGCGTCGATAGCCGACCTCGGAACCCATGAGCTCGCGCACGGCGCGGTCCGCCACCACGGCGTCTTCGATCGACACACGCTGCAGGATGCGGGTCTTGGGGTCCATCGTCGTCGAGGCGAGCTGCTTGGGGTCCATCTCGCCCAGGCCCTTGTAGCGCTGGACGGTATAGCCCTTGCGCTTTTTGGTGATCTTGCCGTCCTTGGCCTTGCCGTCCTCGTCGTTATCGTCGGGGTTCAGGCCCAGACTCTGGATGGTGTCGCGCAGGATCTCGTCTTCGGGCTGGCGGCCGTTGGGATACACGTAGTGGATCTTGTTGCGCACCTTAATGCCAAAGATGGGCGGGCAGGCAACATAGACGTAGCCGGCATCGATCAGCGGACGCATGTACTTGTAGAAGAACGTCAGCAGCAGGATGCGGATATGCGCACCGTCGACGTCTGCATCGGTCATGATGATGATCTTGTGGTAGCGCGCCTTGGTGATATCGAAGTCGCCGCCGTCGCCGGCGCTCGTCGTGACGCCGCAGCCGATCGCGGTAATCAGCGACTGGATGGTGTCACTCGAGAACGCGCGATGGTCACCAACGCGTTCGACGTTCAAAATCTTGCCGCGCAGGGGCAGAATCGCCTGGATGTCTCGGCGACGGCCGTCCTTGGCTGAACCGCCTGCCGAGTCACCCTCTACGATGAAGAGCTCGGTCAGCTCGGCATCGCGCACCGAGCAGTCGGCGAGCTTACCGGGCAGGGACGCCGTCTCGAGCAGGCTCTTGCGACGCGTCGCTTCGCGCGCCTTGCGGGCGGCGTTGCGCGCCTTGCAGGCCTGTTGCGCCTTCTTGACGATCTCGCGGGCGGGCTTGGGATGCTCCTCCAAGTAATCGGCGAGGCCGTCGGTCACGATCTTGAGCGTCAGCGCGCGCATATAGGAGCTGCCGAGTTTGGCCTTGGTCTGGCCCTCAAACTGCGGATCGGGCAGCTTGACCGAGATAACGGCCGAAAGGCCCTCGCGCACATCGTCGCCGGTCAGGTTGGCGTCTTTTTCCTTGAGCAGGTTCTGCTTGCGCGCGTAATCGTTGATCACGCGGGTGAGCGCGGTGCGGAAGCCCTCAAGGTGCATGCCGCCCTCGGGAGTGTAGATGTCGTTGGCAAACGACATGACGTTCTCGCCGTAGCCGCTATTCCACTGCAGGGAAACCTCGACCTCGCCCATCTTGGTCACAGGCGCGTCCGGGTCCGATTTGCCCTCGATGTAGATGGGCTCCTTAAAGGCCTCGGGGACGTCCTTGCCTTCGTTGAGGAACTTGACGAAGTCGATGATGCCGCCCTCGTAGCAAAACTCCTCCACATGGGGAGTCGCCTCGCGCTCGTCGGTCAGCACGATCTTGAGGTTCTTATTGAGGAACGCCGTCTCCTGCAGACGGTTGTGCAGCGTATCGAAATCGTAGATGCATGTCTCGAAGATCTCGTCGTCGGGCCAGAAGGTGACGGTGGTGCCCGTCGAATCCGAGGTGCCCACGACCTCCATCTTCTTAACGGTCTTGCCGCGCGAGAACTCCATCTCGTAGGTGTTGCCGTCGCGACGAACCTGAACGACCACGCGCTTGGACAGTGCGTTGACGACGGAGATACCAACGCCGTGCAGGCCGCCCGAAACCTTATAGGCCGAGTTATCGAACTTACCGCCGGCGTGCAAGATCGTCATGACGACCTCGAGCGTCGGGATCTTTTTAACAGGGTGCTCGTCGACGGGGATGCCGCGCCCGTTGTCGACGACCGTGATGGAGTTGTCGGCGTGGACCGTCACCTGGATCTCGGTGCAGAAACCGGCCATGGCCTCGTCGACGGAGTTGTCAACGATCTCCCACACCAGGTGATGCAGACCGCTGGCGCTCGTCGAGCCGATATACATGCCCGGGCGCTTACGAACGGCCTCGAGACCTTCGAGAATCTTAATCTCGCCGCCATCGTAATCGTTTTCGTTTGCCACACGTCCTCCTTCAGTCAAGAAAATGTGTACAGCCTTACTAGTTTATCGTAAAAAAATACCCTCGGGAACGAGGGTATTTGGCTCTACAAGGCCACCAGATGCGATTTAAGGCTCTTTTTTGCTTTGCACGCCCTTGGCCCACTCGGCACTGGCTCTCATGGCGTTCTCGAGGGCCTCGCGCAGTTTTTGGTCTTCGATGGGCGCCACTTGGCGCTCAATCTCGGTGCGCTCGGCCTCGCTGAGGTCGGCGTGCGGGGCCGGCGGGCGCTCGGTCGTCGCCGGGCGCAGGCGCTCCTTGGCGGCGGGTGGCGTGTGACCGGGCGCGGTGGTTTTGAACACCAGGCCGTCCACATGCGCACCGGCGCGCTCCATGCGCGCGCGAATGATCTCGCGCAACAGCGTCATTTCCTGCGTCCACGAGGGCGAGTCGAGATATACCAGCAACTCATTGGACTCGGGCAGGTAACGCAGCCCCGTCACATGCCGCCCCTCGCGCGTGCCCGAGCACACCGCGTTCCACGCGCGATAGACCGCGCGCGACTCCTCGGCAGCCTCCATCTGCGCACGGCGCTCAGGGGTCGCAGCCGCCAGGATGCGTTGGCGCTCTGCGTTTAAAAATCCACTGAAGGCGACCGTTTCGCTCTCGCGCTCGTAATTAGCACGTCTCACCCATGCTCACCACCTTGGCTCGATCAAGCAGGTCATCGGTAAAATACCCCAGGTTGGTCGTGGTTATGACCGTCTGGATATCATCGCCGATCAGCCGCAGAAAAGCGCCGCGTCGGTCGCCGTCGAGCTCGCTCATCACGTCGTCCAAAAGCAGCAGTGGGGCGGTGCCCAGGACATCGCGAGCCACGGCCACCTCCGCCACCTTCCAGGCCAAAACCAACGTCCGCTGCTGACCTTGGCTGGCAAATGAACGGGCGGATCGACCCGCCACGGCAAACTCAATCTCATCGCGATGCGGTCCCACCAACGTCACGCCGCGGCGAATTTCCTCGTCGGCGTGCTCATCAAGGGCAGCCAGCATGCGCTCGTACGCCCAGTCCTTCAGCTCTTCGCGATCCTCGACCTGGGGCAAATCCCCCAGCGTGGACGCATAGGTCACGTTGGCGGCCTCGCCGGACGCCACTTGCCCGTAGGCAGTGTGCACATGGCCCGCCAGCCGGTCGAGCAGGGCCAACCGGTGCACGAGCAGGGCCGAGCCCGCGCGGGCAATCGAATCGTTCCACGCGCCGAGCATCTCGCGGCAGCACCAGGCCTCCTTGAGCAAGGCGTTACGCTGGGTCACGCAGCGCCCATAGGTGCTCGCAAGATCGGCATAGCGTGCGCTCAGTTGCATGCCAAAGTCATCGAGGGCGGCACGGCGCACACTGGCGCCTCGCTTAACCATGTCCAGATGGTCGGGGCAAAACAGCACGCTCGGCAGGACCCCGCGCACACCGGCGGCAGAGCATCTCTTGCCGTTGCGGCTAAACGAGCGCTTACCGTCCTCCGCGCTCAATCCCATATCAAGCACGCGGCCGTCGCCCTCGAGCCTCAGCTCAACCTTGCACGAGTCCGCGCCGTCATGGACGAGCTCGGCGGCGGTCGGATGCCTAAACGAGGCGCCGCTCGTCAGCAGCTGCAGCGCCTCTATGAGATTGGTCTTTCCCGCCGCGTTGGGTCCCGCAAGTATCGTCACGCCCTCGTCCAGGGCAAGGCGATAGCTATCGAAGCTGCGGTAGTGCGCGACGGAAAGATCGCGGGCGAACATGGTCATAGGGCGGTTGCTAGATGCGGACCGGCATGACCAGGTACAGGTAGTTGATCTTGTCGTAGGACTTGAAGATGCCCGCCTGCGAGTAGCTCTTGAGCTCCAGCGTGATCTCCTTCTCCTTGGACAGGGCATTGAGGCAGCCGAAGATGTAGTGGTAGTTGAAGGCGATGGTACCCGACTCGCCCTTGGCCTCGACATCGATCGTCTCCTGCGCCAGATCCTGGTCGTTGGAGATGGAAGACAGGCCCATCTGCCCGTTCTCGACGTCGATCTCGAACTTGACGGCGGGGTTGGCGCTCGCGATAACGGCAACACGCTTGAGGGCGGCATTGAAGGCGGCGACGTCGATCTTGACGCTCGTCACGCACGAATCGGGGATGAGCTGCTTGTAGTTGGGGTACACGCCCTCGATGCGGCGCGACACGTAGGTGGTGTTGCCGGCCTCGAAGACGACCTGGGTGTCGGTAGCCCCGATCATGATGGTCGCCTGGCTGGCCATGATGTTCAGCGCGTCGTTAAAGGCGTCGGCCGGAACGTTGAGTTCAAAGGAACCCTCGAGAGTCGAGGTCTCGACCTGCGTATCGCACACGGCCAAGCGGAAGGAATCGGTCGCCACCAGGCGCACGGTGTTGTTCTCGACCTTCATGTGCACGCCACCCAGAATGGGGCGGGCCTTGTCGGTCGAGGTGACGCGCCACACGCGGCCGACCATTTCGGACAAGATATCGGTCGGCAGCTCCACGGCACTCTCGATGGCATAGGCCGGAAACTCGGGGAAGTCATTGACATCGAGCGTGTTCAGGCGGAAAGAGCTCTTCTCGCAACCAATCAGCACCTGGCGCTCGGACAGCTCAAAGGTGACCGGGGCATCGGGGAGGGTCTTGGTGATATTGGAGAGCATCTTACAGGGGATAACCATCTCGCCCTCTTCTTCGACATGCGCCGCGATGCGATGACGGATCGAGATGGTGTAGTTAGAGGTCTGGAATTCCAAGATGCCGTCTTGGGCCTTAACGAGCACGCCCGACAGGATGGGAAGGGTGGATGCCGAAGCGACACCCTTCATAACGACGCCGATGGCTTGTGTAAGCGAGCTCTGGCTGACGGTGAACTTCATCTTTTAATACCTTTCTATAGATATAAATATCTTAATAATAGTAATAGCACTGACGAAACTGTTGATTACTCCCAAAGACGCAGGTCAGACCCAGAAAGAGAATCGACAGCAACCTGTGTGCAACGGGGGTGGTTTTCCACGTTCAAAACCTGCGCAAAACTTTTCACCACCGCGGGTTGGGTTTTAGACACCTTATGCCCATGGTTTCGACAAGTTTCCAACAGGTGTCTCTATTTCCCTACGAGCGCAGTGTAATTTTATCGCGCAGCGATTTGAGGTCTTCGGTGACGGTACGGTCTTCCTGGATCATCTTCTGGACCTTTTTGTAGCTCGTGCTGACGGTCGAGTGGTTGCGGTTGCCAAATTCGGCGCCCACCGCCGTGGTCGTCATCTCGCACATCTCGATGGCCAGGTAGATAGCGATATGGCGTGCTTTGGCGATATTGGCGTTGCGACGCGGGCCGATGAGCTCCTCGTGCGTCACGCCGTACTGCTCTTCGATGACGGACTGAACCGTCTGGACGTTGATCTTTTTGGCCGATGTGTCGAAGTACTGGCTGGCGATGGCGTCGATATCGTCAAAGGTGAGCTCCCCGCCCTCGCGCTCGCGGTCGCCCGCCTCGCCGGCGCAGCGCTCGCAAAAGCTCTCGAGTTCGCGGATGTTGGTGCCCGAGACCTCGGCCATGTGTTTAAAGTGCTCGTCGGTCAGGTGTCCGCCGTCGCCCCCATAGGCCGCCAGCAGCGAGTCGTCGCCTGCCTCGGGAGCGGCGACGATGGTGTTCTCGTAATAGCGCTGCAAGATCTTGTATTTCATCTCGTAGCTGGGCTCTGCGACCAGGCAGAGCATGCCGGCGTTGAAGCGGCTGGTCAGACGCTCGTCCATGCTCAGGTCCTTGGGGGCACGGTCTGCCGCGATGACGACCTTCTTGTTGTTGCGGATGAACTCGTCCATGAGCTGGAAAAAGTAGTCCACGCTCGCGCGCTTGCCGATGATGTTTTGGATGTCATCGATGATGAGCACGTCCACGCCGTGGTACGCCTGCATGATGGGGGCGTTGCTCTTCTTTTGGCGGTCGAACTCGGTCATCAGGTCGTCCAGATATGCCTGGGAGTTGGCATACTTGACCTTGATCTCGGGCGACTTCTCGGCGAGCTCGTTTTTGATGGCAAGCAGCAGGTGCGTCTTGCCCAGGCCCGATTTGCCGTAGATGAACAGTGATGTGCATGTGCCGCGCTCGTCCGCGAGGGCGGCAAACTTGAGTGCCGAGCGATAGGCATGGCTGTTTTCGGGGCCGTAGACAAAGTTCTCAAAGGTAAATTTTGAGTTCGCGGCGAGCGGGGCTCCATCCGTATTCTGCTCGGCCGGCACGGTCGGCGCCGGTATGGGTGAAGCGGGGGTCGCAGCTTGCGTGGATTTAGTCGGCGCTCCGCCCTTCATCTGGTTCATCATGCGACGAAAATCATCGGCCGAGAGCGTGTTCTTGATTGCAATGCCCGAATCCGCGCCCGCCGCTGCGTCGTGAGCGATAGGCATGTGCGTGACGGGTGCGTTCGTTGACGTCGCCGCCGCGGTCGGCAACGGTGCCATGGTTTCACGGGAAACATCGCTGTGCTGGTGCTCGATTGTCGGCACGTCGCCTGCGGAGGTCGGTGCCGCCGGGGAAGCGGCGGGAGCCGTGGCGGGCGCCGTCGCGGCAGCGGATTCCGTTGCGGCGCCTTGCGGTGCCACGATGTCGAGCGCGATCGGTGCAAAGGCGATTTCTTCCAGATAGGCCTCAATAGTCGGCTGATGCTTTTTGAGCTGCGCGATGGCAAAGCGCGAGGGGGCCTCGATCGTGAGCGTATCTTCGGTCAGGCTTATGGCCCGCGATTGCCCCAGCATGTTGATGAGGCGTGCATCTTGGCCGTCGCGCTGGCAAAAGGCGATGGCATCCCCCAGGATGATGCTTGCTTCCTCGTCCACTGTCTCTCCCGTTCTTTAGCTCTGAGCTCGCACGCGAGCGGCGCCGAGTTCGGTCAGATGGTATTTCTGGCCATGCTTGATGACCAAGCCGGCCTGCGCCAAGTCATTGAGCGTGCGTGACCAAGTGGGGGCCGAGTTTCCAAACGCCCTCGCCAGATCGGTTGCACCGCACGCTTGATTTTGCGCCAGATAGCCCAGCGCGGCGTTGCCGCGATCGCTTACGAACACGTCCGGTTGTGGCTGCGCATACTGATTTGCTGCATTAGGATACATCATTTGAGCTGCTGGTTGTTGAGAACTCTGCATCGGCGGCATTTGCTGTTGAAAACTTTGAGGCCACTGTTGGTAAGGCTGCAGAGGCATCTGTTGGGCCCAGGGGTTGTACTGCTGCTGCGGCATCTGCTGGTACGGCTGCTGATATCCCTGCTGGTACTGCTGCGGGAACTGCTGGCCATACCCCAGTGGCGGCATCTGCTGATATGGATATCCCCGTTGGTACGGCTGATAGCCCATTTGCTGGCCACCCGGTGCCCCCGTCGCCTGCTGCATTGCTGCTGCATCCTGATCTGCCAGCGGCATGGCCTCTGGCATGTTTGGCGTCATCGACATAGATGCCGCCTGGGGCTCTTGTGTGGGAAGCATTCCGGGCTGCTGCATCTGCCCCACGGGGGGCTGCATCTGCTGCGTTGCCATGGGCTGCTGCGCAAAAGCTCCCGGCAGGGGATATGTGGGCTGCTCCGTCTCGGGCCGCACGGCAGCACCGCGTCCGCCGGCACGCTCGATTTCCTGCACGCGTTTAGGGTTCAGGCTTACCGTAACCACGGTGCCGTTGCCCATGTTGTCCTCGATGGATACGGCACCGCCGGCGTTTTCCAAATACTCCTGCACCATGGGAAACCCTGCTCCGGTTCCACGGATATAGCGCTTCATCTTGCTGTTTGCGCTGGTAACGCCAAAGTCGAAAGCGCGTTCCTTGTCGTCGATGCCGGGTCCTTGGTCAGCAAAGCGGATGGTGTCTCCGCCGTCCAGAATCGAGATGATGGGCTCTGCAAAGTGTGCGTGGATAAAGTTTTCGACAATCTCGCGGATGACCATGAGCGAGATATGGCCACCTTGTTCTTTCATGCACTGGTAGACGGTGTTGGTCGTCTCTTCCAAATACGTGCGGACATCTTGCGGATCGATGACGATCACACGCGGTGTCGACAGCATGTCGTCATAGACGGCGATGCGCGCGGCGTACATGGCTTTTGGCGCCTGCGTTGTCGTCTGTTCACCTTCGTCACGCTCTTCGCGCACGCCGGTGATGTGCTCGTTGTCGGGTGCCGGGTCTCCGGAATCGACCATGGTGTAAAAGTCGTCAGACATGCCGCTCGCAATCTTCCAAAAGGTTTCGAACAAATAGTAGCTCACCGTGCAATGTTTCTCATCTTTCGACAAACTTTCAAAACCTGTTGAAAACTTTGGAAAACGGACGAAAAGTTCTCAACATTGCCAACATGACCTGTTGAAAACTCGATGAAATATCGTGAAAAGTTGCCATGCACCGCTAAATCGAGCTTGGCTTATGGGGGAACCGTGTGAACTGCGCAACCTTTTACCTTTGATTTCTTGACATTTGAACATTGATTTCCCTACAATCTTCAAGCTCACGTGTCTATATCTGCGTCCGCGTCCCCGCGGACACTCGAAATGCAGCAGGAGGAACTTAAGATGAAGCGTACGTATCAGCCTAATAAGCGTAAGCGTGCCAAGACCCATGGCTTCCGTGCCCGTATGGCCACTAAGGGTGGTCGTGCCGTGCTCGCCCGTCGTCGCGCCACGGGCCGCAAGCGTCTCACTGTCTAGCAGCGATACACACATCTCGCATGAAGACTATTAAGTCTCGGCAAGATTTCGAGCATGTGTTCAGTCAGGGGCGTCGTTTCAATCACCCTCTGATTCGAATGACCATATGGGAATCGGTGGGCGAAGGCGACTCCGGAAGGGTCGCCTTCGTTGGTGCTAAGCGACTCGGTTGTGCCGTCGTGCGCAACCGATCTAACCGTGTGAGGCGCGAGGACGCCCGCAGCTGTGGATTTCCATTTGCGGGTTATGACATCATCTTGTTTGCAAATCCCAACACGAGGGGTTCCTCGCCGCAGGAG
>RPYR01000226.1 GCA_008671285.1 Collinsella aerofaciens
GCCGATGATGATGCCGTCCACCGGCAATGCGGCCATACGACGCGTGGCCTCGGCAAGCGAAAACTCCTCGGTCTTGGACATCTCGACCAGCGTGATGGCGCAATTATGCTCGCGAGCAGCGCTGGCGATGCCGTCGATCATCGAGAGGTTACCAAACTTGGTGACATCGTTGACGCACAGGCCGACCGAATGGTAACGGCCGTCGCGCAACGAGCGACCGGCATAACTCGGACGAAAGCCGAGCTCTTGCATAGCGGCCTGCACGCGCTGGCGCGTCTGCTCGTTGACGTTAGGAAGGCCGTTGGCAACGCGCGAAACCGTCTGCTGCGAAACACCGGCAGCGCGGGCAACGTCGGCCATGGAAACCGGACGCGAACTGGTATCGTTGGACGGGCGCCTTGCCACAGGATCACCTTCACCCTTGCGAGATCTGAATAGCGTGAATGGCGGCCCGGGCAGAAATACATCCCGCGCCGAGGCCCGCTATCGTCGGACGCATGTTAACGTACTCTACTTTTTCTATCGGCGGTTCTTTTGCTCCATATGTCCATACAGCCGCACCGTTCACGGCCGAAAATCTACCGATTACCAGATTCTCAAAAATAGATATGCGTTGTGTTATGAGTACGTTAACATACCCATTAACGTGCGGCACCGCGACCGCCTAGTTTGCGGTGCTCATAATTGTTAACGTACTCATAATGACACGGACCAGTCTCTCCGGTGTCAAGGAAAGGACCCGTATGACCGCCCCCGACGAAAAGACACTCACCACCCTCACCAAGCTGTTTGAGGAGGAGTTTGGCCCCATCGGCGACCGCCAGGTGCTCTATGTGCACGCGCCCGGCCGTTCCGAGAGCAGTGGCAACCACACCGACCACGAGGGTGGCCACGTTATCGCCGGCTCGCTCGATGGCGCTGTCGACGGCATCGCCGTGGCAACCGACTCCAACAAGATTCGGGTCGCCGACGAGGGCTATCCTACGTTTGAGATCACGCTCGACACGCTGGATATTCAAGAGTCCGAGAAGGGCACGTCCGCAAGTCTCGTTCGTGGTATGGCCCACGAGATCGCAGCGCTTGGCGTTGAGCCCCACGGCTTCGACTTTGCCTTTACCTGCTCCGTCCCCTCGGGCGGCGGCCTTTCCAGCTCCGCTGCCGGCGAGGCCGCGTATGGCCGCGCCATGGAGACGCTCTGGGGCGCGCCCGCCATCGAGCCCGTCGCGCTCGCGCAGATGAGCCAGCGCACCGAGAACAACTACTACGGCAAGCCCTGCGGTCTGATGGACCAGGCCGCCGTGTGCCTGGGTGGCCTCGCCTACATGAACTTTGAGGACCAGGCTCAGCCTAAGACCCAGAAGCTCGAGCTCAACTTTGAGGATCACGGTTATGCGCTCGTGCTCGTTAAGGTTGGCGCCGACCATGTGGCAGCTACCGACGACTACGCCGCCGTTCCGCGCGAGATGCAGGACGTTGCCGCCGAGTTTGGCAAGGCGCGCCTGTGCGAGGTAAACGTTGCCGACTTTGACGCCAAGCTCCCCGAGCTGCGCGCCAAGCTGGGCGACCGTGCCTGCCTGCGCGCCGTTCACTACTGGTACGAGAACGGCCTGGTCGACAAGCGCTGGGCAGCTCTGAACGCCGGCGACATCGACCAGTTCCTGGTCCTGACGCGCGAGTCCGGCGCCAGCTCTGCCATGTACCTGCAGAATGTTGTTGCCAAGTTGGGTTCCGAGCAGCCTTCCATGTATGCCCTGGCGCTGGCCGAGCACGTGCTCGACGGCCGCGGTGCCGTCCGTATCCACGGTGGCGGCTTCGGCGGCACCATCCAGGCCTTCGTGCCGCTCGAGCTTGTCGACACCTTTATCACCAAGATGAACGGCTGGCTGGGCGAGAGCTCTGCCCGTCATTACGCTATCTCTGACAAGGGGGCTTACGCGGCATGGCTGTAATAACCGACGTGCGCGAGGCCGCGCAGGGCCTCATCGAATATGCCATCCATCGATCGATGATCAGACAGGATGACCGCATCTGGGCCTACAACACCATTCTGGAGTGCATCGGCGCTACGGGTCCCGCGCTCGACATGACCTGGGCGCTTCAGGTTGAGAAACTCTCGCTCTTGCACCCCGATACCCTGCCCGACTTTGACCTTGAAGGCACGCTTGCCGTGCTTGCCGAGGCGGCTGTTGCCAACGGTGCTGCCGAGGATACGGCATCGGGCCGCGACCGCATCGCCATGCGCATCATGGGTGCGCTCATGCCGAGGCCTTCGGTTGTAAATGAGGAATTCAACGGACGTATGGGCGTCAATGAGCCCCGCGCCGCGACCGACTGGTTCTACGGCCTGTGCTGCGACGCCGGCTACGTGCGCCGTGCCGCCATCGCGCGCAACATCAAATGGAGCACCCCCACCAACTGGGGCGACCTGGAGATCACCATCAACCTGTCAAAGCCCGAAAAGGATCCGCGCGACATTGCCGCAGCCGGCGCCGCCAAGAACACGGGCGAGAAGTATCCTGTCTGCCAGCTCTGCATCGAAAACGAGGGCTATCCTGGACGTTCCGCCGCAGCCGACGGTGGCGCTCACCCCGCTCGCCAGAATCTGCGCGTTATCCCCATCCAGCTCGACGGCGAGCGCTGGGGCTTCCAGTACAGCCCGTACGCGTACTTTAACGAGCATTGCATCGCCATTAGCTCCGAGCATCGTCCGCTGCACGTCGCTCTCACGGGTCTCTCCTGCCTGCGTGACTTTGTGGACCTGTTCCCTCTCTCCTGTATCGTCTTTAAGTGCGACCTACCGATCGTGGGCGTCTGGATTCTGTCGAACGACGACTTCCATGGCGTCGCGCACGAGTTCCCCATGATGCATGCCGCCGAGGTCTCGCAGTGTAGCGTGCCCGGCTTTGACCAGGTTACCGGCACCGTGCTGCAGTGGCCGCTCTCGGTGCTGCGCC
>RPYR01000097.1 GCA_008671285.1 Collinsella aerofaciens
GGCCGGCGGTATGGACCTTTCTGGTATCGACTTATCCGGGTTGGACATTGACCTCTCGGACGTTGGCAAGGACATCGACTTCAGCGACATCATGGCAAAGGCACCGGCTCCAGATTTCTCGGGCATCTTTGACGGTCTGGAGCTCACGCCCGAGCAAATGCAGCAGGTGGGAATGCTTGCCAACCAACTTTTTGAGGGCTTTTTGCAGTCTGATCAGTTTGGGGCGCTGTCACCCGAAGATCTTAAAGACGCGTCAAAGCTCGCTGCCGCATTCTCGACGTATCTTGAGAATGATGCCGCAGCCCAGCAATGCCTGGCTCAGCTCAAGGCCCTCGGCGGCGACGCCCTAGCAGAGCGTCTCCAGCAGGCGATGACCGACTATGTGCAAAAGCAGCTGGCTCCGTATCTGCAGCAGGCTATGGATCAGGTGACGAAGACGATCAGCGATCAGATTGCGGCGCCGGTGTCAGCTCAGCTCAAGGCAGGCGCGGCAGGGCTCATGGACCAGATGGCGACGCAGGTGTCTTCGAGTTTTGCTAACCTGGCAAGCGCCATGCACGTGGATGCGAGCGCCTTTGCCCGTGCCATTCACTTCAACATGGACGCCGAGGACCTGAGCTCGCTCATGATGAGCTATGCCAAGGCGTCGAAGCTCACCTACGACAACAATCTGACCACATTGGGCTATGCGGACGAGGCGGACCCCATCTCGGTCAAGATTTTCCCACGTGACTTTGAGGCCAAGGAGCGCGTACTCGATCACATCGATGCGTATAACAAGCAGGTCAAAGCCGCCGGCCACGATGATCGGGCAATTACGTACACCGACTACATGGGCATCATTATGGGTGCGGGGACCGACATTGTGAACACCATCAGCTTGGTGCTCATCGCATTCGTGAGTATCAGCCGGGTTGTGAGCTCCATCATGATCGGCATCATCACGTATATCAGCGTGCTGGAGCGCAAAAAGGAGATTGGCATTCTGCGTGCGATTGGCGCGTCGAAGCGTAACGTGGCAAACGTGTTCAACGCCGAGACCTTTATCGAGGGCCTCATTGCCGGCGTCTTTGCTGTTGTCGTCGTGGTGGCCGTGAGCTTCCCGGTCAATGCTTGGGCGCTTGCGGCCAAACAGGTCCCCAACCTAATGAGTCTGCCCGTGCAGGATGCGCTGGTGCTCATTGCAATTTCGGTGCTGCTGACGGTCGTTGCCGGTCTACTGCCTGCCCGCAGCGCATCCAAAAAGGACCCCGTGGAAGCCCTGCGCTCTGAATAATGCGACAAAGGGACAGTCCCTTTGTCACATTGAGACCCTTGCGAAAACGGGGCCTAATTACCGTTCGGCAGGTTAAGAACTCCCTCTCCCCGCTTAATGCTTGACGAAGAGTCCTCTAGTTTATATACCTATCGGTAGGCATATAGGATGTATTGCCGATAGAAATGGAGCAACCATGACTCTCACCACACCAGCCAAAAAAGATTGTCTCCGTGAAAGCGGCGCATTTGCTTGGGTCGTCGTTATTGCGCTCGGCTTAATGTCCGCCGGAACAACTGGCACATATAGCATTATTGCCGGCTCATTCGTTGCTCCAGTATGTGAAGATCTGGGCTTTGACTACACTTCTTTTTCTTTCTATTTCACCGCGATTCTTCTTGGCCTTGCGCTTGGGCTTCCGCTTTTCAGTCGCTTCATTCCAAAAGTAATCGGCAAACCATGGCATATTTGCATTGAACTCGTCCTTATTGCCGCCGGCGCCGCAATGGCGTTCTACACCGAGGTCTGGATGTTCACCGTCTCCGCCGCAGTGATCGGCATCTGCTTTTCGTTTACAACGGGCGTCTGCATGTCCGATGTCATTGACCAATGGTTCAGCAAATCGTCCGGTCTCGCCATCGGCCTCGCTTGGGGCGTTAATTCTCTCTGCACGCTGTTATTGAGTCCTGTCATTACGCTGGTCATCGAGCAGCAAGGCTGGCGTACGGGATACATCGTGCTTGCGGCCGTTTCTGCAGCTATGATTTTGCCTGCAAGCGCATTTATCATTCGCCTTAACCCCTCTGATCGCAATATGCTTCCGTACGGAGAGACCGCCTCCGAAACCCATGAGAGCTGCAGCGCCGATGAGCAGGAAGATGTCCTTTCGGGCATGGCACTCCGCGATGCCGCGAAAACGCCGTCTTTTATTCTCTGTGTCCTCTTGCTTTGCGTGGCGCAGCTCACCTGCTGCATGAACCAGCTGTTTCCAACCTATGCAAGCGAGGTCGGTTTCAATCCTATCGTAGGAAGCTTAATGGTCTCGGCAGCTTCACTCTCCGATATCTTCCTAAATCCCTTCGTGGGCAAAACATGCGACAAGCTTGGCGCTATTAAAGCAACGGTCGCATGGACAGGTGTCAGCATTCTTTCATTCCTGCTTCTTATCATTGGCGGAAGCAATGAGACCGTTTCCATCATTGCAGCTGGTGTAAACGATGTCATGTTCGCCATCGTTGGAACCGCAATGCCGATGCTTCTCCTCTCGCTCTTTGGATCACGCGATTTTGGAAGGATCTATTCGATCGTTTGCTCAGCGGGCTATGTCGTCGGTGCTTTTGGAATGCCGGTCATGATGAAGGTTTACGGCATGGCAGGGTCATTCCAGGGAGTATTTATCTTCTGCATTGCCTGCAACCTTATGATTGCTGCGTTTGCTATCGTTTCCGGCTTTCTCAATAAGGCTGCTGAAAAGTAATAAGCGCCGATTGCACCGGCATAGATTGCCACGCAACAGGGGTCGACTCCAAGCCAGATTGGAGTCGACCCCTGTTTTCGTTTTAAAGGTTGCCCGCAGGCACCATGGGCGCCAACATGCGCTTCAGCTTGGCTGGTCTATTTGAACATAAGCTCGACTATTCCCGCCCAAACCGCTTTCTCATCAATATCCTCACCTTGAGCGACCGTATTGCTTGCTCCCTCCAGAACGGTATAAAGAATTTGTACGTAGAGCATTACGTCGGCGCTATCGGAAAACGCGCCAATCTCTACACCATGAAGAAGGATGTCTTTAAGCGCATCCATGGTTCGTTTGGTCGCCGTCGCTTGACGTTCCTGAACTGCAGGAATTCGATTTGCTTGAACGCTAACCTCGGCCAGCACGCGCCGGCGCTTTTCATCGCTTCGATAGCCACCTATAACTGAATTGCCGAGCTCGATAAGCGCGGCCTTGAACCCGTCCCTATCGACTATTAGCGAGTAGTCGCGCTGATAGTCAATGGTCGGAAACATGCTGTCCAAGAGCGTAGTGAAAATCTCCTCTTTTGAGGGAAAGTAGTAGTACACCGACGGCTTGGATATACCGACAAAGTCGCAAATCTTTCCGATAGACGCTTTGTCATAACCGACTTCTGCCACAAGATCGTACATTGCGTCCAATATTTTTTTTCTTGTGCTCACGCTGCATTTCTCCATTGCAAATCACTTCCGCACTACCAACATATTTAAGGATGGCAACGGAACATCAATTCGTGTCCAAACATGACCACTATATACGGCGAACGGTATGTATCAGTAGGCGAGCGGAAATTATTCAAAATTATCTACCGAACGGTAGGTATAGTAGTACTATAGCAGGCGAAACCCCGCTATTGTCGCGGCCGGACAGCATCGCGGGAAACCCGACGGAAGGACCAACCATGTACGAGAACTATCGTATGCCGGGCGAGTTCGAGAAGCGCTCCAACGTCTATGTGACATGGCTTCCCGATTACATCCGTGCAGAGGGCTACGATAACCGCCAGCCCTGCGTTGACGTGATCAAGGCTCTGCTCGAGTATGGCGACGTTACGGTCAACCTCAATTGCGGCACCCCCGGCTCCTATGAGGAGGCTTGCTCGCGCCTGAAGGAGGAGGGGGTTGATCTCGATCGCATCGAGATCACGCAGTTCGAAGACTCCAACTTCTATGTCCGCGACAACGGTCCCAGCATCATGGTCGACGACAAGGGCCATTCTTATATGGTCAACCCCGCTTGGACCTATTACGGCGTGTGGGACAAGAACTCCCCGGAGTGCCAGTCCGCACGTAAGGCAGCCGTTCACATGGCGGTTGCGCTCGGTTGCTTCGATATCGTCAATTCCGAAATGGTTTCGGAGGGCGGCGACCGCGAGTTTGACGGTCACGGCCCACTGATCGCAATCCAGCCCACGGAATGCCGCAAGCGTAATCCCGAGTTCACGAAAGAGGAAGTAGAGGCCGAGTATAAGCGCATCTACAACCTCAACAAGGTTATCTGGCTTCCGCAGCCTATGCTCGAGGACGACGACTATCGACTGGGCATCCTCGACGAAAAGGAAGACGGAACTCCCGTCTTTGGCATGAGCTTTGCAGCTCACATTGATGAGATGTGTCGCTTTATCACTCCGAACAAGATTCTTCTTGCCGAGGTGTCCGATGAAGAGGCAGCCTCGAGCAAGGCTGGAGCAGAGTCTCGTCGCCGCATTGAGGCAGCCTACGAGATCCTGAGCAACGAAACGGACTGGGAGGGCAAGCCCTTCGAGATCGTTCGTATGCCCATCGCCGAGCCTATTGAAGTCGTTATCGCCCCTGGCGATGAAGATTACGAGCTCTATAAGGGCTTCATCGACGAAATGGGCGGCAAGTTTATGGATGGCACCCCCTGGCCCGAGGGCCCCGTCCACTTCTACGCCGCAGCGAGCTACTGCAACTTCCTGATTTGCAACGGCGTCGTTCTTGGCCAGCGTTATTACCACGAGGGCATGAGCGAGGTCGTGAAAGAGAAGGATGAGCAGGCCAAGGCAGTTCTTGAGAGCTGCTTCCCCGATCGCAAGGTCATCATGATTGATTCCCTCGCGCTTAACCTGTCCGGCGGCGGCGTGCACTGCTGGACTAAGGACGTGGCGGCCAGTCGTTAGTGAGCCTTAGAGCCTGCGCTCTTTGGCTTAGGCGCCACATGTACCGCTCCCCGAGGGATATCCGTGTTTTCCTCGGGGACACATTCAACAATAATTTTGATAATAATTCGAAAGGAAATAGGCATGAACAACAGCCTCCGCGGTCGCGACTACATCAACATCCATGATCTCTCCTCCGAGGATTTCCGCTATCTCATCGATCTTGCCTGGAACCTTAAGGCTCAGAAGAAGTCTGGTGTCGACCAGCGCTACTTCCCCGGCAAAAACGTCCTCGCCAACTTTGAGTGGGGCTCGACCCGTACTCGTTGCGCATTCGAGACCTCCTGCAACGATTTGGGCATGGGCTTCACTTATCTGACCAACTCCCACATGGGTGACTGCGAGACCGTCAAGGACGCCATGCGCGTCTTTAACGGCATGTATGATCTCATCGTTTATCGCGCACAGAAGGACGAGCAGTTCCTCTATGACGTCGCCGACCTGGTTGACATCCCGGTCATCAATGCCCTTACTCTCGGCGATCACCCGACTCAGATGCTCGCTGACGCTCTTACGATGGAAGAGCAATGGGGCGGTTTGCGTACGAGCCGCGGCAAGAAGATGGCTTTCGTTGGCAACTGCGCCGGCGCCCCGGTGTGGTATGGTCGTCTGTGCGCTATGCTCGACATGGACTTCCTCGCCATCGGCCCCGACGACCTCCGTCATCAGATGTGCAAGGAAATGATCGAAGAGGTGGAGGCCTGCTACGCCAAGTACGCTCCCAATAGGACCTTTACCATCACCTCTGACCTCGATGCCCTGGATGGCGTTGACGTTATCGTTACCGAGGAGTGGCGCTACATCAACCCCGAGTGCGGCGAAGAGGTTCTGGATCCCGACGACTACAACTCCTGGCTGGGCGATGCCGAGTCTTTGTACCCCTATCGCGTCACCAGCGAGCTGTGCAAGCGCACCAACAATCCCGACATCTTCTGCATGCATGAGCTTCCCTCTGTCCATAACGCAGATCACCGTGTCGGCAAAATGCTCCTCGACCAGTGCAAGAACGACCTCCATCGCGAAATCATCACCGAGGGCTTTGAGATTGCCGACGAGTGCTTTGAGGCCAACGCTTCGGTCATCTTCCGTGAGGCAGAGAACCGTCAGCACACCATCAAGGCCGTTATGTGTGCCCTTCTGGGTCTCTAGGAGCTGTATCAATGGAAAATGCAAAGTTAAAGAGCAGCAAGGTTTACGCATGGGTTCTCGTAATCGCGCTCGGCCTTATGTCTGCCGGCACGACCGGATCCTATAGCGTCATCGCGGGCTCCTTCGTCGCACCCGTGTGCGAGGAGTTCGGGTTTGACTATTCCATCTTCTCGTATTACTTCACCGCAACGCTCATTGGTCTTGCGGCAGCTCTTCCGTTTGTCGGAAAACTCATTCCCAAGGTCGTTGGCAAGGTTTGGCTCCCCGTTGTCGAGCTTATTTTGCTTGCTGCCGGCGCAGGCATGGCCTTCTACACCGAAGTCTGGATGTTCATCGCCGCTGGCGCCCTGATTGGCGTTTGCTTCGCCTTCACCACCGGCGTCGCCATGTCCGACGTTATTGACCAGTGGTTCAAAAAATCTGGTGGCCTGGCAATCGGTCTCGCTTGGGCAGTGAACTCGATTTACATGCTCATCATGAGCCCCGTCATCACCTCTGTCATCGAGGCCGCTGGCTGGAGGACTGGCTATCTGGTGCTCGCTGGCGTCTCCGCCGTGCTCATTCTCCCCGCTTCCGTCCTGATTATTCGCTATAAGCCTCAGGACAAGGGCATGCTGCCCTATGGCTACGTCGAGGGCGAGACGGTCACCGAGACCGAGGAGACGACCGAGGATAGCACGCGTGGCGTTAGCTATGCGCGCGCCATTAAGTCGCCTGCCTTCTTCTTCTGCATCGGCTTCCTCTGTCTCGTTCAGCTCACTTGCTGCATGAACCAGCTCTTCCCGACGTATGCTTCCGAGGTTGGTTTTAGCCCCATGGTGGGCGGCTTCATGGTATCCGCTGCATCGCTCTTCGATCTGTTCCTCAATCCGATCGTCGGCACCACTTGCGATAGGTTCGGCAGCACGAAGGCCATTCTGGGCTGGCTCGCTGTCTCCATCCTCTCCTTTGTTATGCTCATGATGAGCAGCGGCAACTCGACGCTCAGCATCCTCGCAGCAGGCGTGAACGACGTAATGTACGTCATCGCTGGCACTGCCCTGACCGTTTTGGTTATGGATGTCTTTGGCTCCCGCGATTTCGGTCGCATCTTCGCGCTGATCTGCTCCGTGGGCTATATCGTCGGCGCCTTTGGCATGCCCGTTATGATGAAGGTCTATGAGCTTGTCGGCTCCTTCCAGGGCGTCTTCATCTTCTGCATCGCATGCAACGTTATTATCGGCCTGTTCTTGCTGCTGGCAAAAAAGACTGGTAAGAACCTCTCCTGGGACGAATAGTTCGATTCGTCTTAGACATACGCTGTAGGGCTTAACCTGCAGCCGCTTTGGGGCATCGACTAACATCGGTGCCCTTTTTCATCGAATGTGACAAAGGAGCAGCCACTTTGTCACATTGAGTGGCATGTAAATCGAGGTCTAATACTTTTCCGAGAAGTGAACGGCCATACTTGGACCTCCGAAGCATCGACATTTTTAGACGTCAAACCCGCAGGATTTGGCTGGCAAAACCGCAGGAAATTGCATCTCGAAAGTGCCGATGCTTCGGGGGCCCGTTTTCACTCGTTCACTTCTCGGGAAAAGTATTAAACCTCGTTGTATGGGGTGCGGCTGGAGGGTGGTCATCGTTCAGTAGCTACCTCTTCCTTGTGAATCGCCTGAAGCGCAAGGCATAATGCATGTGACAAAGGGACGGCCCCTTTGTTGTGTTGATATGAGAGAAGAGTAGATGATCCTTTCGCTGGCCCCTATGGAGGGGATTACCGGGCATGTGTTCCGTCGCGTGCATGCGGAGTGCTTCGGTGCGCTCGATTGCTATTACACGCCGGTTTTGCCGCCGCCGCGGGTGGGAAACCGCTTTGGCGGCAAGGCGTTTAAGGAGATCGATCCTGCCAATAACCAGGGGCTCAACGTGGTGCCTCAGCTGATGTCCAAGAACGCGGACGAGTTTGTGTGGGCGGCGCAGGTGCTCGCCGACATGGGCTATCGCGAGGTCAATCTCAACCTGGGTTGTCCTTCGGGAACGGTTGTCGCCAAGGGCAAAGGATCGGGCTTCTTGCGCAATCTCGACGAGCTCGAGGCGTTCTTAAGCGA
The DNA here is from genome assembly GCA_008671285.1 of Collinsella aerofaciens. The sequence continues at coordinate 8,190 of RPYR01000097.1, forward strand.
TGTGTGCGAGCGGTCGCCGTTGCCGGTGTCGGTAAAGACCAGGCTGGGGCTGGAGAATGACGACGAATACGAGCGCGTGCTCGATCTGTATTGCCGCATGCCGTTGGCAGAGCTGATCGTGCATCCGCGCGTACAGAAGGACCGCTATACGGGCTCGCCGCGCAAAGAGTTTTATGGCGAGACGCTGGAGCGTGCGCCGTTCCCCGTGGCCTATAACGGTGACATTTTTGATCTTGAGGATATGGACGCGCTGGTGGAGGCCTATCCCGGCACGCGCCATGTGATGTTGGGGCGTGGCCTGCTCGCGAACCCCGCTCTGGCTCGCATGGTCAAGGGCGGCCCTGCTGCAACGGCTGCTGAGCTGCAGCGCTTCCACGACACGCTGTTTGCGGCATATGCAGAAGAGATTGGCGGCAATGCGGTCTTCCGCATGAAGGAGTGGTGGTTCTACGCCAAGTGCGCTTTCGCTGATCCCGCTACCGTCCACAAGATCGTACGCAAGACCAAAAAGGTCGACGAATACCGCGCTGCCGTCGACCGCGTCTTCCGCGAGCAGCCACTCGCACCCACAGCCCGCTTCCACGGCTAGCTAGTCGTAGGGGACGTTCTTTAACGACTAGTCATTTAAGAACGTTCCCGATGACTACCTGCAAAAAGCTGTACGCCAGCATCCAAAGATGTCGAAAATGATCGACTTTGGATGCTGGCGTACATGTTTGGGTTCGGCGGGGGAGCGGTGCCTAGACAATCATTGCATCAAGTGTTATGAGTTCCCTGAGCCGTTCCGTGCGCGTTTGCCTATGGCGTTTGGCTTTTTCGTCAAACGCCTCAAGAACCGATTCGCCCACACGTGCCGACAAGACAGCGCTCCGCTCATCAGAGATCGGTGGCCTTCCCAGCTTAACGGTGCGGCCTTTCGGCCATTCATCTTTTTCGTAAGCTTCCGCAGCTTTCTCTAACTCTCCAGGGGCAAATCCCATCATTTTTTCAAGCTGCTCAGCATTCATAGCGCCTCCTATCGATCGACATAATGTCGAGCGCTGGTTCTCGGATTTCTTTTTTTGTATACAATTTTGTAGACAAAAATACAAGCAGTTTATCAGGCTAATTAGCTTGTTTTGATCCGCCTGCTCGATAGGAAATGAGCATTGACGGCTTCGATACTCCTTTGCTTTTCAGCTTGGAATTTGGATGCTCGTTGAACTTCCGGAGGGGAGCGTTTTATTAAGGTATCGAGATTCTGGGCAGGAACTCTCACTGGTCTTCGGTAATGGGACCAGCTTAATTCGCGACACAGTGTGTCGCGAATGGGAGTAGTCGTTAGGTGTCCTTCAATGGCTACTCATATAAGAACGTCCAAGTGTCGGATTTTGTCATTTAGTGTCGTTCTCAGCGACTATTCTGGAGGGTCGTGGTCAAAAAAGGGCAAATATGAGTACTGTTGCCATTATGGTTGCATTTATTTTGCTATAAATAGCAGCTCCTGATGAGATTTGTTCCCATTAGGAGCTACTTTTATTGAACATATGAGGAGAAATAACGTCGTCTGCGGACGAGCGGAACGTTGAATAGTTCCTGAAGTGATCAAAATCGCTGCTACTAAACAGGTAGCAGTACTCATATTTGCCCTTTTTTGACCACAGCCCTCTCGGAAACCTTTCCAGAGGCGTCAAACAGCCATAATCCAAAGGTCGCCTCAAACAATTAGCCGGCTAAGAGCGTCCATGGCTACCCAAAAGCTGTACGCCAGCATCCAAAGATGTCGGAAATGGTCGACTTTGGATGCTGGCGTACATGTTTGGGTCGTATAGGTTGGGGCGAGCCGGTCGCAACGCGAGTGTTAGAGTAGGTTCTCCTGTGCCCACGCGATGATGTCGCTCGACTCGTAGAGTGGTTTGCCGTCGATGAACAGGCAGGGACCCTGGCGTTTTCCGCCGACGGCGATGAGTGTCTGCTCGGCTTCGGTATCGGTCGAGATATTGCGCTCGGGAATGGTCACGCCGTTATCGGCTAAAAAGCGCTTGACCTTTATGCAATACGGGCAGCCGGTCATAACGTAGAGCACGAGCTCGTGATCAGTAGTCATAGGTCTCCAATCGGTTGCGGTTTTGATTGAAATACCCAAAGCCGCCGCGGTCTATGCGCGGACCAGTGACGACTCGATGGCTTGGACCAGAAACGCCGTGGCTCCGGTGCCGCAGGGCTTCTCGTAGTGGTCAACAAAGCGCTGATCGGCAAGATAGCCGTGGGCGAGGCCCAGGTATGCTTCGTCTTGGGGCTCGTGTCCCCAGTTAAGGGCAATCCATCGACGGTGCATTGCGACAAGTTTGTGGGCCTCGTTGCTCTCTGGGTCGCCAATGCCCATGGCAATCGAAAGCTGGCCCAGAACAGCGCGTTCAAGTTCCTTCATGTCGTTCCATGTCTCGGGGTCCATGTCCAGCAGCGCTTCATTTGCTGCATCGATAGCCTCATCGCCATAGCGTGCCCGCGCTTCGGCGCCGTAGCGCTCCTCGTTTTCCTGCACGGTGCGCCAGCGCTCCAGTTGCGGCAGGACGGCGCCCATGAGCGAGACGGCTTCGTCGAGCGACATGCCGGTGTTTTGCGCCAGCCGCGGGGCGCAATCCTCAATCATCGCCTCCATGGTGGTGTCGTAGGTGTACTTGCCGTGGTCGTAGCACCACTTGCAGTAATGGTCGGTCGTGGCGCCCGTGGCATCGGTGCCGCAGTCGTCGGGCGTGAGTATCATGCCGCAGCTCTGGCAATAGCGCTCGGGCATTTCGAGCAGGTGAGACAGGGGTTCTCCGGTTACGGCGGCGATGAGCTTCATCATGTCGATGCCCGGGGTGACCTCGTCGCGCTCCCAACGGCTGACGGCTTGGCGCGTGACAAAGAGTTTGGCGGCGAGCTGCTCTTGGGTAAGGTGATGGGCGCGACGGATGGCAATGAGCTTTTCTGCAAAGGCCATAGCGGCTCCTTTCTGCTGGTTGATGGCTTAAGCATACGCGGCGGCAGGCGCCCTTCCAAGCAACCGTTGGTTGCACGACAGGAGTCCGCGGCGAAGAATTGCGCGCAACGCCCCACGCCTCCATGCCGTACAATGACCGGCATGGAACCTATTGCACACATACATACCGACCTGCCGCAGAAGTTCGGCATTCCGCGCAACAGCTTTCTGGCGCCTCATCTGCAGGGACGCATCATTTTTGAGCCGGAATTTGCCTCCAATGCAGCGGTTGAGGGTCTGGACTCCTTCTCTCACCTGTGGCTGCTGTGGCGCTTCGAAAACGGAACGCCCGGCGGCACGGCTAAGGACATAGCCGCCGATGCCAAAACGCAGGACAGGTCCGGTACCAACGCAAAATGGTCGAAGAGCGTGCGTCCGCCGCGCCTGGGTGGAGCCGAGCGTGTGGGCGTCTTTGCCACGCGCAGCCCGTTTCGCCCTAATCCCATCGGTCTCACCTGCGTCAAGCTCGATCGTGTCGAGTTCACCGACGATGGCCCCATCATCCATGTGCTGGGGGCCGACCTGCGTGACGGCACGCCCATCTACGACATTAAGCCCTACATCCCGTTTGCGGATTGCCACTCGGATGCGACCGGCGGCTGGATTGAGGATGCTCCGTGGCAAGAGCTCGACGTCGAGTTCCCGCAAGCGCTGCAGGATATGGTCCTTCCCGCAAAGCTCCCCGGCTTGGTCGAGGTCCTTCGCTAAGATCCACGCCGCGCGGGCAGCAAGCACGAGCCAAACCGCGTTTACCACTTGGCCTACGCCGGGCTCGACATATCGTTTACGGTCGATGAAACCCAGCTAACCGTAGTCGCCGTCAACAAGGCGCGGGGCTAACCTACCATTCGTCCGCACCCGTCAAATTAAGCGCCAAACCCCGCGCCAAAACCGCCCGCGCTGGTGGACAATAACGCCTACCAAAACAATCACTTTGCACGGGAGCTCAGCATGAAATACGCCGTTAGCTCGCTTATCGACCGCCACGGCATGGACTCCATCGCCGTTGACTCCTGGGGCGAGATCCCCGGTATGGTTCCGAACGCACCCGACGAGGGCTTCGACCGCATTCCCATGTGGGTGGCCGACATGAATTTTGCCACGGTGCCCACGGTCCAGGAGCACATCATTCAGCGCGCTCAGCATCCCATGTTTGGCTACTTTAACCCGCGCTCCGAGTATTTCGACCGCATCATCGAATGGCAGAGCCGCCGCAATGGCGTCGAGGGTCTGCGCCCTGAACATATCGGCTACGAAAACGGCGTGCTGGGCGGTGTCGTGTCGACGCTGCGTGCGTATGTTCAGCCAGGCGATGCGGTGCTGGTCCACAGCCCTACCTACATCGGCTTTACCAAGTCCATTGAGGCCGCGGGCTATCGCATTGTCCACAGCCCGCTTAAGTTCGACGACCAGGGCGTGTGGCGCATGGACTTTGAGGACATGGAGTGCAAACTCGCCCAAAACCACATCCATGCCGCGGTATTCTGCTCGCCGCACAATCCCTGCGGCCGCGTATGGGAGCGTGACGAGATCGAGCGCGCCATGGACATCTATCGCCAGCACGATTGCGTGGTGATCTCGGACGAGATTTGGTCCGATATCATCCTGCCGGGGCACAAGCACATCCCGACGCAGTCGGTGAGCGAGGATGCTCGCATGCGCACGGTTGCCCTCTACGCGCCCAGCAAGACGTTTAACCTGGCGGGTCTGGTCGGCAGCTACCACATCATCTATAACGAAACACTGCGCGACCGCGTGTGCGCCGTGTCCAACAAGACTCACTACAACGAGATGAATGTCCTCTCCATGCATGCGCTTATCGGTGCCTACCAGCCGCAAGGCTACGAGTGGGTGGACGAGCTCAACCAGGTGCTTGCCGGCAATATCGAGTACTTCTGCGATTACGTGGACGAGCATTTTGAGGGCGTGTCCTATTCACGTTCGCAGGGCACGTACATGGTGTTTCTGGACTGCACCGAGTGGTGCCGCGAGCATGGCCGCGATATTCAGTGGCTGCTCGACGAGGGGGCGCGCGTGGGCGTGGGGTATCAGGACGGCCGTCCGTTCCACGGGCCCTGCCACATTCGCGTGAATCTGGCGCTGCCGCTTTCGCGCGTGAGGGAAGCGTGCGACCGCCTGGACCGCTACGTTTTTAATGCACGGTAAGCGTGCGCTGCATGTGGGGCCTTCTGCCAAGTCGGCTAGAAGGCCCCACATGGTAAAGCGTCTGTAACCATTGGGCACTCGTGTGGTTTTGTTTGCTATTATCTTTAACCATTTCAGTCTGTAAACAGGATCGTCTGGAGCTCGATGAAAAGACCCCGTCGCTCGGTTGCCATTTCGTTGTTTGTCGCGCTTGCAGTGGCGAGCGCCTTTGTCGTAGCGATAGCTGGCTGTTCAGGGTCGAATGGCAGAGCCTCGACGCCTGCATCAAAAGGCCCGGGACACCTCGCAGGTCAAGGACGACAACCTTAAGACGCTCAACGTTGGCAGCGACCTCTATCCGCCGTTTGTGTATACCGACGAGTACGGCGATATCGTTGGCCTGGATGTCGAGATATTGACCGAGGCTTTGGCCCGCATTGGTTACAAGCCAAAGTACCAGCTGATCGATTGGGAAAAGAAGAACGAGCTACTGGCGAGCGGCGAGCTCGATTGCGTCATGGGCAGCTTTAGCATGACGGGTCGCGAAGACGAGTATCGTTGGGCCGGCCCATACCTTGCGAGCCGCCAGGTGGTCGCGGTCGATCCCCAGAGCGATATCTACACGCTTGCCGATCTTGAGGATAAGGTCGTGGCGGTCCAGTCCACCACCAAGCCTGAGGACATTTTGCTCAATCGTACAAATGAAAACGTTCCGCAGATCAAGGAACTCTACTGCTTTTCGGACCGCTCATACCTGAACCCGGCGCTTGTCGAGGGTCTGGTCGACGCCATCGCCGCGCATGAGTCCTCGCTGCTCACCTACGAAAAAGACTATGGTGTGACGTATCGAATTTTGGATGAGCCGCTGCTTGAGGTTGGTTTGGGTACCGCTTTCGATATCAACGATACGCGCGGCATCGACGTTAAGCTCACCCATGCCTACCAGGAAATGCTAGCCGACGGCACCATGAAACGCCTGGTGTCAAAGTACTTTGATGACCCTTCGCCCTTTTTGAATATAGAGGGCCTGTCATGATCGGTGCACCCGACCACGCCGTAGAGAAGCGGGGCAATCGTTCGGCAGGGGCATGGCTCCTTGTCGCCCTGCTGGGGATGGCGCTCTCGGTTGTTGCCGGTATGATGAGCTACGGCTACACGACAGCTCAGGCCGAGCAGCGCTTTGCCGACGTTGTCGATTACGTGGCGACGCAGAGCCTTTCCTACGATGCATTCAACAGCGCCTATACGACCAAAAACCTGATTCGCGTTATGGAGATCGCCGGAGAGACAGCGCGCGATATGGAGCGCGACGGTTCGGTGGATAACGCCATGCTGGAGCAATATGCCGACCAGTTCAACGTGAGCGCACTGCTCGTAACGGACGCATCGGGCAACCTGGTGTCTGAGTTCTCGACGGATGGCGTGGGCTACGAGTCGCTTGCTACGTATCTCAAAGAAACGTCCGTGCTGGAGGTGGCAGCCCATCCGCTTAAGTTCTATACCGCCCGTATCACGCTTGCGGATGATTCGGTCGCAGACATTGGCTGCGTGACCCGGCAGGATGGCGAGGGCATCGTTGTCGCAGTGAGACACCAGAGCGCCAAGGCGGTCGCGAGCAATACGCTCAAACTGCAGAGCCTGCTCGGTGGTTACGAGACCATCGACAGTGGCAATATCGTGATCGAAAGCGATGGCAAGGTCGTTGCGACCAATGTCGTTGAACCCACCATATTGGGCGTATTCGATCTGCCTGCAACGGATGTCTTTATTGTCGACGGTATTAAGGATCGATGCCTGCCCGGCAAAGTCCGACTGGTCAACGCCAGCGGCGAGTGGTATTTGGGCACATTTGGAAAAGCGCGCGGGTTCTACGTGTACACCTATGCCTCGGCGCGGCGCTACTTTGAGGTCGTCGCGGCTGTTGCTGCCGGCGTGCTGGTGCTCTACGGCGGTGTTATAGCCGTTGTTGTGATGGCGCGTCGCCGCGCTGATCGTCGACGTTTGACGGACTTGCTGCAGCAGGAGCGCGACTATGGTGACAGGCTGGCTAAGGCAGCGCGTGAGGCCTCGTCTGCCAACTCGGCAAAGACGGAGTTTCTACGTCGCATGAGCCACGATCTGCGCACGCCCATCAACGGCATTCGCGGCATGGTCGAGGTCGGCGATGCCAATGCGGACGATCTGCAAAAGCAGACCGAGTGCCGCTCAAAAATCTGGACGGCATCGGGACTGCTGCTCGACCTTGCCAACGAGGCGCTCGATATGAGTCGCTTGGAGAGCGGCCAGGTCAATCTGGAACTTGTTCCCACAAACTTGGTGACCCTCACCCGCGAAGTGTGCGATATTCTGGAGCGCCAGGCCGAGGAGCGCCTGGTGACAATTGTCTACGACCAGCAGACGCTTAATCATCCCTATGCGTGGGTGAGCATGACGCACCTCAAGCGTTTGTTGCTCAATATTGCCGGCAATGCCGTCAAGTACAACCGCCAGGGCGGCTATGTCCGCCTGGTGTGCCGCGAGGTGGAGCCGGCGGATGGCATCCCCGTCTATGAATACACGATCGCCGACAACGGTATTGGCATGAGCGAGGAGTTCCAACAGCACCTCTACGAGCCGTTTTGCCGCGAGGAGCAACAGGTGGAAGGTACTTCATCGGGAACTGGCCTGGGCGCGCCTATCGCAAAACAGTTGGTCGAGCTTATGGGCGGAACCATGAGCTTTACGAGCGTCTTGGGGCAGGGGACGACGTTTACCATCTGTCTGCCGTTCGAGAAATGCAAACGCTCCGAGATTCCTCAGGCAGTTCGCGTGGATGGGGGCGATGGCGATGCACTCCAGGGCTTGCGCGTTTTGCTCGTAGAGGATAACGATCTGAATGCCGAGATCGCGCAGTTTACGCTCAGCCGTGCCGGTGCCGTCGTGTCGCATGCTAAGGATGGCGAGTCTGCCGTTGAGGCGTTTGCCGCGAGCGCACCGCACGAGTACGACGTGGTGTTGATGGACACCATGATGCCTGGCATCGATGGCCTTGAGGCCACGCGTCAGATTCGAGCACTCGATCGCGAGGATGCCGCGACCACGCCGATTATCGCCGTGAGCGCCAACGCCTTTGCCGACGATCGCAGGCTTTCGCGCGAGGCGGGCATGAACGCGCGCCTGAGTAAACCCGTGAGCTCGCAGGAGCTCGTTGAGGCGCTTGCGCACATCGCTGTCGACGCTCTATAAGCATATGGCCCGGTTCCAAGGTGGGTTGGAACCGGGCCATATTGCTATTGCTGAGGCCTGCTGAGGGGCTTACTTTTCCTGAATCTGCTTACCGCAGAGATGCTCAATCGTAATCTCGTAGAGCTGGACGCCCTTAATGTCCTTGGCGATTTCCTCTTCGACTTCCTCGGCAGAAGGGTAGTACTTAAGGGCGAGCTGGCGGACTTTGTCCTCGATAAACGCGGGGGTGTCATTCGCCAGGCGACAACGGCCAAAGACGACGGTGCTCATAACGTAGGGAGCCCAGTCGCCGTTCTGGTACCACTCGTTTCCGTAAACGGTAAAGCAGACTTTGTCATCGCGCTTGAGTGCGTCGACCTTGTGGCCAGCCTTGGCGCCATGGAAATAAATCTTGTCGTGCTCGGCGTCAAAGAAGTAGTTGACGGGAATGGCGTACGGGTAGCCATCGTCGCCGTTGACGGCAAAGACGCCGCGCTTGCAGGTGGCGAGCAGTTCGCGCGTTTCCTCGTCAGTGATGGCGCGTTTCTTTCGACGCAAGGGCCTAAACATCGTTGGCTTCCTTTCTGGTCGTGCGTGGTGGTTGAGCACAAACTATAGCGAAACGGATCCGTTTTTCTTGATGCAGGCGAGCATGTTTTTGAGCTTGTTAAAGTCGAGCGGTTTGGACAGATGGGCGTTCATGCCAGCATCGTGTGCCGCCTTGGCGTCCTCGGCAAAGGCATTGGCGGTGAGCGCGATGATGGGGATATCGGCTGCATCGACCTTCTCGCTCAGACGAATCGCGCGGGTTGCCTCGTAGCCGTCCATGCCCGGCATCATAATGTCCATCAAAATGGCATCGAAGCTACCGGCGGGATGCGACAGGTACAGATCGACAACTTCGTTGCCGTTGGCGGCGCGGGTGACCACGATGCCCTCGGATTCTAGCAGCGCCTGGGCAATCTCGGCATTCAATTCGTTGTCTTCGGCGAGCAGCACGTTCATGTCGGCGAGCGAGCAGTCGGGCGCACTCTCAACCGTATTCGCCCGCGCCTGGGGATTCTCGTCGATATCGAGCGGAATCTCCACGTAGAACGAGGTGCCTACATGGAGCTCACTGGTGACTTCGATGGTACCGCCCATCAGTTCAATAAGCGACTTGACGATTGGCATGCCCATGCCGGTTCCTTGGAACTTGCTGCGCGCATCGTCACCTTCTTGGGCAAACGGTTCATAGATATGCTTTAAAAACTTGGGAGTCATGCCAATGCCGGTATCCGAAACGCTAAAGCAAAAGAGCGCGCGCCCGTTATCGAGTGGCTTGGTCTTTGAGCTAAAGGTGACGGAGCCGCCGTGCTTGTTGTACTTAATGCTGTTGTCTAACAGGTTGATCATAATCTGTCGGATATGGGTGGGACTGCCGATCATGTATGGCCCCGTGGCGTACGGCAGACTATTGTCCTGTATGGTGATGCCGTTACTGGACGCGCGGAGCTTGCACAGCACCAGTGTATCGTCACAGAGCTCTTTGAGGTTAAAAGGCGCATGCTCCAGTGTTAGCTTGCGGTCTTCGATTTTGCCCATCTCGAGGATGTCGTTGATCAGCGAGAGCAGGTGATTGGCGGCAACGCGCGCTTTGGCACGGCTCTCGCGGGCGACCTGGATATCGCCTTCCTTCAATTCCTCGATCTCGATAAGGCCCAGGATACCGTTGAGCGGCGTACGGATGTCGTGGCTCATGCGCGTGAGGAATGCCGTCTTAGCGGCGTTGGCAGCATCGGCTTTTTTGCGCTCGGTTCGAGCGCGCACGAGCGCCCAGATGAGCAGGACGATGCCGACCGACAACATACCGATGAGGGTAGCGGCAATGGCGGTGCGGTTGCGATAAAGGAATTGAAGCGTGTTGGATTCCTGGGCCGTGTACGACGTGGATGAGTAATTGCTTGCGGAGAGCGATTCTCCGGCATTGATGATGCCCTTGTTGATGATTCCCAGCAGCTCGGGCTTTCCGCGCGAAATCCAGCACGAGAGCTCACAGGTGTCAGGGAGCTCGACCGTCTTGTAGCTCTCGAGATCATAACGGTCGCCGATGGTTTTTATGCGTGAGCTGGGAGCGACGATGCAGTGCGCCGTTCCCTTCCTGAGGGCGTCGAACGCTTCATCGTCGGATTGGTATTCGGTCACGGTCGCTGTGGGGAACAGATTTTCAAGTACATTTTGGTTGATAAACGATGATTTGGTGCAGGCGATGTTCTGAAGGTCTTTGTTCAGGTTGCTGCCAGTGTGGATGGCGGTGAGGGATATGGTCCCCAACGATACCGACTGCACAACGCCTGATTGCTCGGCAAACCAGTAATCTCGGTATACCGGCAGTGCAACGTCTATGCTTCCCTTTGACAGGGCCTTTGACATCATCTTGTAGCTATCAAAGGCGACGGTTTTGACCGTAATGCCAAATTTATCGTGCAGCGTCGTCGCAAGCGATGCGAGCGAGCCTTCCATTTTGCCGTCTTCGTCTTCGTTGCAGTAGGGGAGTTTGCCCGTAATGTAGCCGAGCGTGATGGTGTTGTTGTTTTCTTTGAGCCAGGAACGTTCGGGGCCGTTGAGCGATGATGAACCGCTGTTTTGGGCCGAGTAGTTAGATTTGACTTCGTCGATATAGCGTGGGTTGACGCTGGCGATTGCCGACATGGCGGCATTGATGTCGTCCATCAGGTCGGGGCGGCTTTTGGGGACGGCAAAATAGTAGTCGCTCGAACCAACGTAAAACATGGGCGACGCATCGGGCGACGAAATGGTGTCGTTCATGATGACGGCGTCGACTTCGTCGTTTGCGAGCGCGTCAAAGAGGGCACCGCCAGTGTTGATTTCCTTATAGGTGCAGGTGATTCCTTCGTTGGCGAGCCACTGCTTGCCAACGAAGGTTTGCATAACGTCGGGGTTGCAGCCGATGGTAAGGCCTTGGAGCGCCTGGGGGTCACCCTTGGCCAGATCGTCGCGATTGGGCTTGGCGTAGATGTAGTAGCGCTCGGTGCCCTCGGGGTTCGAGGAAAAGAGTAGCTTTTGGGCGCGTTCCTCGGAGTAGGAGATGTTGGGCATGAGGTCGATCTCGCCTGCCTCGAGCATGTCCATAAGCTCGGTGAAGGTGCCGGAGACGTATTCGTACCGCCAGCCGGGCGTGTAGTACGACAGGGTCTGGAGGTACTCGTAACCCCATCCCGAGAGACGCTCGCCGGGGGCGCCGCCCTGGAAGCCCTCGCTGTTGACGAGCCAACCGACGCGGACCGTCTTGACTGGCTGACTAGAGTCATCGGCAAAAGCCTGGACAGGCGTGATAGAACTCAGCACGGCAAGCGCGGCAAGCACAATGGCCAGGGCGCGACATATAACTGAACGAAGGACAGTGGCAGCTCTCACATGCAATCCTAACGAATCGAGACATTACCGCATAAGGATACCAGCTCAGCCTGCCCAGCCGGCAGCAGCACCGCTAAACGGTTCCGCCCGGCAGTTGGGGACAGTCCCTTTCTGCCGGCACAGACGATATGAGCAGGACATAAAAACATTGAGAGCCCCTGCTGCATGAAAGACCGCGGATTAGGCCGACAATGGTGAGTGTCTAATCCAACCGTGGCGGCCACGCCGCATTCATGGAAGGGGCTCCCATGCTCGATACTACCACCTTCATCGGCCTCGACGTCCACGCCCGCTCGATAAAGGCCGTCTCCCTCGACGTCATGACCGGGGAGGTACGTGCCGCGACCTTCGGCTACGACGCCGGCGCCGTCGCGGAGTGGGTCCGTTCCGTGGACCCCAGGGCCAGGTGCGTGTACGAGTCCGGGGTCACGGGCTTCGACCTGCAGAAGAGGCTCTCCGGCCTGGGGGTCGACTGCGCGGTCGGCGCCGTCTCGAAGATGATCAAGCCCAGCGCGGACAGGCGCAGGAAGAACGACCGCAACGACGCCGAGTTCCTCGCCCGCTGTGTTCCGTCAAGTAAAAATCGACAAATACGTCTGTCGAATTTCGACACCCTCATGCTGACCGCCTCCGGTCGGGCCGTCGACGTCGCGGCCGGCCCGCCCGCTGCCTAGAACGGTATCTCCCAGTCCTCCGGGGGCACCTCCTCCATCCCTCCC
>RPYR01000109.1 GCA_008671285.1 Collinsella aerofaciens
CCACACCAGGTGATGCAGGCCGCTGGCGCTCGTCGAGCCGATATACATGCCCGGGCGCTTACGAACGGCCTCGAGACCTTCGAGAATCTTAATCTCGCCGCCATCGTAATCGTTTTCGTTTGCCACACGTCCTCCTTCAGCTAAGAAAATGTGTACAGCCTTACTAGTTTATCGTAAAAAAATACCCTCGGGAGCGAGGGTATTTGGCTCTACAAGGCCACCAGATGCGATTTAAGGCTCTTTCTCGCTTTGCACGCCCTTGGCCCACTCGGCACTGGCTCTCATGGCATTCTCGAGGGCCTCGCGCAGTTTTTGGTCTTCGATGGGCGCCACTTGGCGCTCGATCTCGCCGCGTTCGGCTTCGCTTAGATCGGCGTGCGGAACCGGCGGTCGCTCGGTCACGGCCGGGCGCAGGCGCTCCTTGGCAGCCGGCGGCGTGTGACCGGGCGCGGTCGTTTTGAACACCAGGCCGTCCACATGCGCGCCGGCCCGCTCCATGCGCGCCCGGATGATCTCGCGCAGCAGCGTCATCTCCTGCGTCCACGAGGGCGAATCGAGATACACCAGCAGCTCATTGGACTCGGGCAGGTAGCGCAGGCCCGTCACGTGGCGTCCCTCGCGCGTGCCCGAGCACACCGCATTCCAGGCACGATAGACCGCGCGCGACTCTTCGGCAGCCTCCATTTGCGCGCGGCGCTCAGGTGTCGCGGCCGCCAGGATGCGCTGACGCTCGGCATCCAAAAAGCCGCCAAAGGCAACCGTTCCGTTCTCGCGCTCGTAATTAGCACGTCTCACCCATGCTCACCACCTTGGCTCGATCAAGCAGGTCATCGGTAAAATACCCCAGATTGGTGGTGGTTATGACCGTCTGGATGTCATCACCGATCAGCTGCAGAAAAGCGCCTCGCCGCCCGGCATCGAGCTCGCTCATCACGTCGTCCAAAAGCAGCAGTGGCGCGGTGCCCAGGATATCGCGCGCCACGGCCACTTCTGCCACCTTCCAGGCAAGCACCAGCGTTCGCTGCTGGCCCTGGCTGGCAAATGAACGGGCCGATCGGCCCGCGACGGAAAACTCAATCTCGTCGCGATGCGGACCCACAAGCGTCACGCCGCGGCGCATCTCCTCATCGGCACGCCCATCGAGGGCCGCGAGCATATGCTCGTATGCCCAGTCCTTAAGTTCCTCGCGCCCCTCGGTTTGAGGCAAATCCCCCAGCGTGGACACATAGGACACGCCTGCGTCCTCACCGGACGCCACCTGCCCATACGCGGCGCGCACATGGCCTGCCAGTCGGTCGAGCAGGGCCAAACGATGTACGAGCAGGGCTGACCCGGCGCGGGCGATGGAGTCATTCCATGCGCCAAGCATCTCGCGGCAGCACCAGGACTCCTTGAGCAGGGCGTTGCGCTGCGTCACGCAACGCCCGTAGGTGCTCGCCAGGTCGGCGTAACGGGCGCTCAGTTGCACGCCAAAGTCATCGAGGGCGGCGCGGCGCACACTGGCACCGCGTTTGACCATATCCAGATGATCGGGGCAAAACAGCACGCTCGGCAAAACCCCGCGCACGCCGGGGGCCGAACATCTCTTGCCGTTACGGCTAAACGAGCGCTTGCCGTCCTCAACGCCCAGCCCCATATCGAGCACGCGGCCATCGCCCTCGAGTCTCAACTCGAGCCTGCACGAGCCCGTGCCGTCGTGCACGAGCTCGGTAGCGGTGGGATGCCTAAACGAGGCGCCGCTCGTCAAAAGCTGCAGCGCCTCTATAAGGTTGGTCTTTCCCGCCGCGTTGGGTCCCGCAAGCACCGTCACGCCTTCGTCCAGGTCAAGACGGTAGCTATCGAAACTGCGGTAGCGCGCGACGGAAAGGTTGCGGGCAAACATGGTCATGGCGCAGCGCTAGATGCGAACCGGCATGACCAGGTACAGATAGTTGATCTTGTCGTAGGACTTAAAGATACCCGCCTGCGAGTAGCTCTTGAGCTCCAGCGTGATCTCCTTCTCCTTGGATAGGGCATTGAGGCAGCCAAAGATGTAGTGGTAGTTAAAGGCGATGGTGCCCGACTCGCCCTCGGCCTCGACATCGATTGTCTCCTGCGCCAGATCCTGGTCATTGGAGATGGAGGACAGGCCCATCTGGCCGTTCTCGACATCGATCTCGAACTTGACTGCGGGGTTCGCGCTCGCGATGACCGCCACGCGCTTGAGGGCGGCATTAAAAGCCGCCACGTCGATCTTGACGCTCGTCACGCACGAATCGGGGATGAGCTGCTTGTAGTTGGGGTACACGCCCTCGATACGGCGCGACACGTAGGTGGTGTTGCCGGCCTCAAAGACAACCTGGGTGTCCGCGGCGCCGATCATGATGGTCGTCTGGCTGGCCATGATGCTCAGGGCGTCGTTGAAGGCGTCGGCCGGAACGTTGAGCTCAAAGGACCCCTCGAGCGTCGAGGTCTCGACCTGGGTGTCGCATACAGCCAGACGGAAGGAGTCGGTTGCCACCAGGCGCACGGTGTTGTTCTCGACCTTCATGTGCACGCCGCCCAGGATGGGGCGGGCCTTATCGGTCGAAGTGACGCGCCACACGCGGCCGACCATCTCGGACAGGATATCGGTCGGGAGCTCCACCGCACTTTCGATGGCATAGGCGGGGAACTCGGGGAAATCGTTGGCGTCGAGCGTGTTGAGGCGGAAGGAGCTCTTCTCGCATCCGATCAGCACCTGACGCTCCGAGAGCTCAAAGGTAACCGGGGCGTCGGGAAGGGTCTTCGTAATGTTCGAGAGCATCTTGCAGGGAATCACCATCTCGCCCTCTTCTTCGACATGCGCGGCAATGCGATGACGAATCGAGATGGTGTAGTTAGAGGTTTGGAATTCCAAGATGCCGTCCTGCGCCTTAACGAGCACGCCCGACAGGATGGGAAGGGTAGATGCCGAAGCGACGCCTTTCATAACGACGCCGATGGCTTGCGTGAGCGAGCTTTGGCTGACGGTGAACTTCATCTTTTAATACCTTTCTATAGATATAAATATCTTAATAATAGTAATAGCACTGACGAAACTGTTGATTACTCCCAAAAGCGCTGGTCAACCCCAAAAAGAGAATCGACAGCGCCCTGTGCGCAACCGACCGTGTTTTCCACGTTCAAAACCTGCGGAAAACTTTTCATCGCCTTGTGGCGAGTTTTAGACATGTTATGCCCGGCGTTTCGACAAGTTTTCAACAGGTGTCTCTATTTCCCTACGAGCGCAGTGTAATTTTATCTCGCAGCGATTTGAGATCCTCGGTTATGGTGCGGTCTTCCTGAATCATCTTCTGAACCTTTTTATAGCTCGTACTGACGGTTGAGTGGTTGCGGTTGCCAAACTCCGCGCCCACCGCCGTAGTCGTCATCTCGCACATCTCGATGGCCAGATATATGGCGATATGGCGGGCTTTGGCTATGTTGGCGTTGCGGCGCGGGCCGATGAGTTCCTCGTGCGTCACGCCGTACTGCTCTTCAATGACAGACTGGACCGTCTGCACGTTGATCTTTTTGGCCGACGTATCGAAGTACTGGCTTGCGATGGCGTCGATGTCGTCGAAACTGAGCTCGCTGCCCTCGCGTTCGCGGTCTCCTGCCTCGCCGGCGCAGCGTTCGCAGAAGCTCTCGAGTTCGCGGATGTTGGTTCCCGAGACTTCTGCCATGTGCTTAAAGTGCTCGTCGGTCAGATGCCCACCATCGCCGCCATAGGCCGCCAGCAGCGAGTCGTCACCCGCCTCGGGTGCGGCGGCTATCGTGTTCTCGTAGTAGCGCTGCAAGATCTTGTATTTCATCTCGTAGCTGGGCTCCGCCACCAAACAGAGCATACCGGCATTAAAACGGCTGGTAAGGCGCTCGTCCATGCTCAGGTCTTTGGGCGCACGGTCGGCTGCGATGACGACTTTTTTGTTGTTGCGAATAAACTCGTCCATGAGCTGGAAGAAGTAGTCCACGCTCGCGCGCTTGCCGATGATGTTTTGAATGTCGTCGATGATGAGCACGTCCACGTCGTGGTATGCCTGCATGATGGGGGCGTTGCTCTTCTTTTGGCGGTCGAACTCCGTCATCAGGTCATCGAGGTACGCCTGTGAGTTGGCGTACTTTACCTTGATCTCGGGCGACTTTTCGGCGAGCTCGTTTTTGATGGCGAGCAGCAGATGGGTCTTGCCCAGCCCCGATTTGCCATAGATGAACAGGGATGTGCATGTGCCGCGTTCGTCCGCGAGCGCGGCAAACTTGAGGGCTGAGCGATAGGCATGGCTGTTTTCTGGGCCGTAGACAAAGTTTTCGAAGGTGAATTTCGAGTTGGCCGCGAGCGGCGCGCCGTCGGTGTTCTGCTCGATCGGTGCCGCAGCTGCGGGGACGCTCATGGGCGATGTGGAGGCTGGTTTTGCACTCTTTGCAGGCGCCTCGCCTTTCATCTGGTTCATCATGCGGCGGAAATCGTCGGCCGAAAGCGTGTTTTTGATTGCGATGCCCGAATCCTCGCCCGGTGTTGCGTCGTGCGCGATAGGCATGTGCGTGGCAGCGGACATGGGGACCGCCGGCGTCGAGACGGTGGGCATGGTTTCACGGGAAACATCGCCGATTTGATGCTCGGGAGCCGACACTGTGGTGGTAGCTGGCGCCGCCGGGGGAACGACGGGTGCCGCGGGTGCGGCGTTATCTGCCGCGGAGCCCTGTGGTGCCACGATGTTGAGCGCAATCGGTGCAAAGGCGATCTCTTCCAGGTACGCCTCGATGGTCGGCTGATGCTTTTTGAGCTGAGCGATGGCAAATCGTGAGGGGGCCTCAATCGTCAAGGTGTCCTCGGTCAGGCTCACAGCACGCGATTGCCCCAGCATGTTGATGAGGCGCGCATCTTGGCCGTCGCGCTGACAAAAGGCGATGGCATCCCCCAGGATGATGCTTGCTTCCTCGTCCACTGTCTCTCCCGTTCCTTAAGCTTGGGCCCGCACGCGAGCGCTTCCGATTTCGGTCAGATGGTATTTCTGCCCATGTTTGACTATCAAGCCCGTCTGCGCCAAATCGTTGAGCGTGCGCGACCAGGTGGGTGCAGAGTTTCCAAACGCCCGCGCCAAGTCCGTCGCGCCGCACTCTTGATGTTGGGCCAGATACCCTAATGCAGCGTTGCCGCGTTCGCTTATAAACACGTCCGACTGCGGTTGTGCGTATTGATTCGCCGCATTAGGATACATCATTTGAGCTGCTGGTTGTTGAGAACTCTGCATGGGCGGCATCTGCTGTTGAAAACTTTGCGGCCACTGTTGGTAAGGCTGCGGCGGCATCTGCTGAGTCCAGGGGTTGAGGTTTCCCTGCGGCATCTGCTGATACGGCTGCTGGTACGGCTGAGGATACTGCTGTGGATACGGCTGGGCATATCCCTGCTGCGGCATATATTGGGGAGGATACCCTTGTGGGTACGGTTGGTAGCCCATTTGCGCGACGTTTGGCATGGCCGCCGTCTGCTGCACGGCGCCTGTGTCCGGATCTGCCGAGCCTATCCCCTCCGGCATGTTTTGCACTGGGTTGCCCAGCGGTGTCTGGGGGTCTTGCATGGGAAAACTTCCAGGCTGCTGCATCTGCTGCGCCACGGGCTGCTGTGCAAACGTGCTGGATAGGGGATACGCCGGCTGCTCCGTCTCGGGGCGCACGGCGGCCCCTCGCCCTCCGGCGCGCTCGATTTCCTGTACGCGCTTGGGATTCAGGCTTACCGTGACCACGGTGCCGTTGCCCATGTTGTCCTCGATGGATACAGCGCCGCCGGCGTTTTCCAGGTACTCCTGCACCATGGGAAACCCGGCTCCGGTTCCGCGGATGTATCGTTTCATGTTGCTGTTTGCGCTGGTAACGCCAAAGTCGAACGCGCGCTCCTTGTCGTCGATCCCCGGTCCCTGGTCTGCGAATCGGATGGTGTCGCCGCCGTCTAGGATCGAGATGATGGGCTCTGCAAAGTGGGCGTGGATAAAGTTTTCGACAATCTCGCGGATAACCATGAGCGAGATGTGCCCGCCCTGTTCTTTCATGCACTGGTAGACGGTGTTGGTTGTCTCTTCCAGATAGGTGCGCACGTCCTTAGGTTCGATGACGATGACGCGCGGCGTCGACAGCATGTCGTCATAGACCGCGATGCGTGCGGCATACATGGCAGCCTGCGTTTTCGCAGCGGCCTGCTCTTCCTCGCCACGCTTTTCGCGCACGCCGGTGATGTGCTCGTTGTCGGGTGCCGGGTCTCCGGAATCGACCATGGTGTAAAAGTCGTCAGACATGCCGCTCGCAATCTTTCAAAAGGTTTCGAACAAATAGTAGCTCACCGTGCAATGTTTCTCATCTTTCGACAACTTTTCAAAACCTGTTGAAAACTTTGGAAAACAGGCGAAAAGTTCTCAACATTGCCAACATGACCTGTCGAAAACTCGATGAAATATCGTGAAAAGTTGTAATGCGGCGCAAATTTCGGTTGAGCTTATGGGGTAACCGTGTGAACTGCGCGACCTTTTACCTTTGATTTCTTGACATTTGAACATTGATTTCCCTACAATCTTCAAGCTCACGTGTCTATATCTGCGTCCGCGCTCCCGCGGACACTCGAAATGCAGCAGGAGGAACTTAAGATGAAGCGTACGTATCAGCCTAATAAGCGTAAGCGTGCCAAGACCCATGGCTTCCGTGCCCGTATGGCCACCAAGGGTGGTCGTGCCGTGCTCGCCCGTCGCCGCGCCAAGGGCCGCAAGCGTCTCACTGTCTAGCAGCGATACACACATCTCGCATGAAGACTATTAAGTCTCGGCAAGATTTCGAGCATGTGTTCAGTCAGGGGCGTCGTTTCAATCACCCTCTGATTCGAATGACCATATGTGAATCGGTTGGCGAAGGCGACTCCGGAAGGGTCGCCTTCGTTGGTGCTAAACGGCTCGGTTGCGCAGTCGTGCGCAACCGTTCTAAGCGTGTGATGCGCGAGGCCGCCCGCAGCTGCGGATTTCCCGTTGCGGGTTATGACATCATCTTGTTCGCTACTCCCAAGACGAGGATCTCTTCGCCTCAGGAGATGGACAAGGCATTGCGTTCGCTTATGAAACGCGCCGGCGTTGCCGGGGAGGAGCGATGAGCAATCACGTTTTGCGACGTGTTGCCATCGCTCCTATTCGCATATATCAACAGGTTATTTCGCCCTTATTGCCTGACGCCTGCATTTATTACCCAACGTGCTCGCAATATGCCGTTCAGGCGATTGAGAAGTACGGTGTTTTGAGAGGCTGCTGGCTTGCCGTGAGGCGCATCGCTCGCTGCAATCCCCTGCACGTCGGCGGTTATGACCCTGTGCCCTAGCGGGCACTCGCTATCGGAGGAAAACTTACATGTGGGATTGGATCGTTAACATCCTTTTCGAGCTGCTCAAGCTCATCCAGACCTTTGCGGTCGACTGGGGCCTGTCCATCATCATCCTGGTGGTCATCATCCGTCTGCTGCTGACGCCGCTCATGCTCAAGTCGACCAAGTCGACGGCTCGCATGCAGGTGCTGCAGCCCAAGATGCTCGAGATCCAGGAGCGCTATGCCGACGATCCCCAGCGTCAGGCCGAGGAGATGCAGAAGTTCTACAGCGAGAACAAGTTCAACCCCATGGCTGG
>RPYR01000239.1 GCA_008671285.1 Collinsella aerofaciens
ACGAGGCCCGTTACGCTTCGCTGACGCGTTCCTTCCCCGAGCGCGCCGAGGAGCTCTTCAAGGAGAACGAGCAGGCCGCCATGGACCGCTACGCTCACCTGCTGAAGCTCAAGACGGTGTACAACGAGGTCTAGGTCTCCCACCGCAGGATCTGAGGGCTGACCTTCGCGGACGTCCTCGGACATGAAAGAACCCCCGCTGCGCACTAACGTGCGGCGGGGGTTCTTTCGTCCTGCGGAGTGTCCGCGAAGGTCAGCCCTCAGATCCTGCTACGACTGCGTCCTCGGATTGTGTGGGCTGATGAAGGACGTGGTTGTGGGGGCCTTTTGTCCCCTTCGCTGTTTCGCGGCTTTGCCGCGAAACCTCGCGCCGCTTTGGGGATGGATGGAGGTTTTGGTTGTTGTTGCCTTCTATCCCCGTGCTTTGGGGCTGGTTGCCTTTTTGGAGCTCATCTTTATTCCTTATGCTGAATGAAAAGCCCCATGTTTTTGCAGGGGTGCATACTCGTCTTATTAATGCATAGAATCTCGTATAGTGCGAGTAAGATATTACGCTGTCTGTTTTGTGTTTAGCAGAGATATAGTTTGCATAATCTGGTCGAATCCCTGCTCTATTAAAATAAAGTCGCACGTAAATGGCGTAGATATGCCTAAGCTTGGCTTCTTTACGCTGAGCGGGTAAAAATGACCGTTCACCGTTCAACTGTTTTCAAAATGAATAAAATAAGGGATAACAGGAATATAAACCTTAATAAACTCGTGTATCGCACGGACACGGGTTATTAATGGGTTGTAGACCTTTTACAGAAAGGATTCCAGCAATGTCTAAGCCTCTTGGCAAGCCCGATCGTATTGTCGTCGCCCTCGGCGGCAACGCCCTCGGCAACAACCCCGTCGAGCAGATCGAGGCCGTGAGCAACACCGCCCACGCTCTCCTTGGTCTTATCGAGCAGGGCAACGAGATCATCATCACCCACGTCAACGGCCCGCAGGTCGGCATGATCCAGAACGCCTTCGCCGCCGCCCACGATGCCATCGGTACCCCCGAGATGCCGCTGCCCGAGTGCGGCGCCATGTCCCAGGGCTACATTGGTTATCACCTGCAGCAGGGCATTGGCCGCGAGATGCACAAGCGCTACAAGCGCTGGCACGCCGCCACCGTCGTCACCCAGATCGAGTGCGACCCGGATGATCCCGCGTTCAAGAACCCGACTAAGCCGATCGGCCCCTTCTACACCGAGGAGCAGGCCAAGGAGTTCATGGCCGAGGATCCCTCCAAGGTCTTCGTCGAGGATTCCGGCC
Source organism: Collinsella aerofaciens (assembly GCA_008671285.1). The sequence goes on from RPYR01000239.1 coordinate 1,302, forward strand.
GCGGCTGGCGTCGCGTCGTCGCTTCCCCCGATCCCAAGAAGATCGTCGAGGCCGACTCCATCCTCAACCTGCTCGACAACGAGTTCATCGTCATCGCCTGCGGTGGCGGCGGCATCCCCGTCGTCCGCGACTACGAGAACAAGGGCTGCTACAAGGGCGTTCCCGCCGTCATTGACAAGGACCTGGGCGGCGAGCTGCTGGCCGAGGACTGCGACGCCGACGTTCTGTTCCTGCTGACCGCCGTCGAGCATGTCGCCATCAACTTTGGCAAGCCCAACCAGGAGGAGCTCGAGGACCTCCCCGCCGACGCGGCCGAGCGTCTGGCCGACGAGGGTCGGTTCGGCAAGGGTTCCATGGAGCCCAAGGTCCGCGCTGCCATCAAGTTCGCCCGTTCCCGCAAGGGCCGCACCTGCATCATCGGCGCCCTGGACAAGGCCGCCGAGACCATGGCCGGTCTCTCCGGTACCCGCATCCACGAGTAGTCCCTACTCCGTTGCCTCTCTCGTGGGCGCCGGGCAAGGCGCCCGCAAACTAGCCTCTCTTCATGAGCCCCGCGGTCCGCTCCGACTGCGGGGCTTTTGCTATTGAGGTTGCTGTTCATGAGGAGTGCTGCGCGCCGCGCCCAAATCACGAGAGTGGATAATCTCCCACTTTGAGCCTGCATACAGGCCAAAAGTGGGAGATTATCCACTCTCATTCCGGGTAGTCATTGGGGACGTTCTTAAACGACTAGTCAAACAAGAACGTCCCCAACGACTACTCATTTAAGTCTGTCCCCAATGACTAGTAGTAGGCCCACATGGCTTCGACTTCGTTGAGGACCTCTACGACGCCCCAGCGGCGGGCGCTGCGGCTGGCCGAGTTGGGATCGTAGACGCCAATCTGGTTGGCATCGTCGATGCCGTAGAGCACGATATAGTGGCCTACGTTGGTAAACGTGCCGGGGCGCACTGCGGCGATGACGGGCGCACCCGAGCGAAGTGCTTGGGTAATCGATTCGCGATCGTTATAGAGCTGTGTTCCGTTGAGCCCCAGCTGCCACGCACCGCCTGTCATAAACGACCACTCGGTGGCACCAGTTGGGGCGTAGTTGCCGGCTTCGGCCAGTGCGCATATATCGACCGGCGTCTTATCGGTGTGGCCGGTCTTAAATATATAGACCATGGTGAGGCAAGTGGGACCGCAAGCGTTTTCGCGAATAGTGCCACCGGCATAGGGCAGCTCCGACCATGCGGGGGCAATTTGGTAGATGTGGGGCATGGTGCCGGCACTCCACTGCGAGCGTGGGGTCGAAAACGCAAAGGAGTAGCCG
>RPYR01000106.1 GCA_008671285.1 Collinsella aerofaciens
CGCATCCTCGACCGCAATGGCGTGGCGCTTGTCCAGAACCGTCCCTCACTTGCTGTCGTGGCCTACCGCGACCTTGCCGAGGATGAGGTTCTGGTTCGCCATCTTGCCAACGTGCTTGGAATGCCTTACGTGGCGGTCCTTCGTAATATTCAGGACAATACAGAGGGCGCTCAGAGCCTGCATACCATCGCGACGGACGTCCGTCGCTCCACGGTTGCCTATATTCAGGAGCATGCCGGCGAGTTCCCGGGCGTCAAGATTGCCGAGCGTACCGAGCGCCAGTATCCATATGGCGAGACGGCATGCCATATCTTGGGCTATACCGGCACCATTACCTCCGAGCAGCTCGAGGCCCAGAATAAGAAAACCTCTGGCGATGATGATGCTTCTGCTGGCAAGATTACGTACCAGTCGGGCGATATCGTGGGCCAGGCGGGCGTTGAGAGCTACTACGAAAACCTGCTGCAGGGTATTCGTGGTGAGCAGACCGTCAAGGTCGATGCCTCGGGCAATGTGACCGGTCAGGCCGGCGCCGTGCCCGCGAAGGCCGGCTCCGACATTAAGCTCACGCTTGACCTTAAGATCCAGCAGGCCTGCGAGACGGCGCTGGCGAGCGCTATCGAGCTTGCCAAGACCACTGGCTACAGCAATGCCGGCAACGGCGCTGTAGTGTGTCTCGATCCCAACAATGGCGAGATCCTGGGCATGGCGAGCCAGCCCAAGTTCGATCCGTCCGTCTTTATCGGCGGCGTCTCAAATGACGTGTGGACCGAGCTCAATGATGACAAGGGTTCCCACCCGCTGCTCAACCGCGCCATTAGCGGACAGTACATGTCGGCCTCGACCATCAAGCCGCTCTCGGCACTGGCCGGTCTTGAGTTTGGAACCTACACGTCGGGGCAGACGACCAACTGCACGGGTTATTGGACGGGTCTGGGCAAGTCGTGGGGCAAGTACTGCTGGCTGCATTCCGGCCACGGCACCATGACGCTGCAGTCGGGTATCGCCAACTCGTGCGACCCTGTCTTCTACGACATGGGCAAGGCGTTCTTTTATGACGAGCAACATCCCGAGGGTCTGCAGGAGGTCTTTCGTCGCTGGGGTCTAGGCAAGACCTGCGGTATCGATCTGCCGAGTGAGGGCGCGGGCCGTATTCCCGATGCCGAGTGGAAAGAGTCGTACTTCACCGACGCATCTGCCGAGGACCGCAAGTGGAATGCCGGCGATATGACCAACATTGCCATCGGTCAGGGCGACATCCTGGTGACGCCCCTGCAGATGGCGTGTGCCTATATGGGTCTTGCCAACGGCGGCAAACAGTACGTGCCTCACGTGTTTTTGTCTGCCGTGTCGCGCGATGGCGACGGCGATGCCTATAAGTACAACGGCAAGGGCAAGAAGAAGCGCCTGGAGGCCAAGATCAACAGCGATTCTGATTTGGCTCTTGTTCGCAACGGCATGCACGACGTGATTTACACGGCATCGACGTCCCTGGCGGCTCACTTTGGCACCCTGACGCCGCAGGTATACGGCAAGTCGGGCACGGGCGAGAAAAGCGGCGAGGACGAATACGCGTGGTTCTGCGCCTATGCACCGGCCGATGATCCCAAGTATGTCATCGCTACCGTCCTGGAGCAGGGCGGCGGCGGCTCAGATACCGCGATGCATGTCGTGCGCGACGTGCTCGGCGTGATTTATGACGAGCCCGATACCTCTTCGGCCTCGGGCGATTCTTCGGTTCGATAGGAGGTTGCGATGGATTTTTCTCCGGCGGATCTGTTCCGTTCAACCAAGACCGGCTCTCGCAGCAGCCTGGACCGTGTCAACAAGCAACTTTCGGCCTCGCGCGGCACGTTTCGCCAAAAGGTGCATATCGGTGTGCTCGTGGCTACTGTGGCGCTCGTCGCCTACGGTGCCATCATCATCTGGTCGGCTTCGCAGTTTAAGGCCGATGCCTCGTTCTCACGCCATCTGCTGGGAATCGGCATCGGGGCGGTGCTGGCGGTGTTGGTCTGGCGTACCGACTTGCGCGGTATTTCCAATTTCTCGACGGCGTTGCTCGTCATCGACCTGATCGTGATCTTCTCGCCCAAGATTCCGGGCCTGTCCTATACGGGCGGTCTGGGCATGACGGGCTGGATCAAGATTCCCGGTATCGGCTTGACATTCCAGCCGGTTGAGCTTGCCAAGCTCATCACCATCTTCTTTATTGCTACGCTTGGCTCGCAGTATAACGGTCGCATCGATACCGTTCGCGACTACGTCAAGCTCTGCGGCATGCTGTCCATTCCGTTTTTGGCCGTCGTTGCCATGGGCGACCTGGGCTCGGGCCTGGTCGTGCTTGTTTCGGGCGCCATCGTCATCTGTATGAGCGGTGCACGCCGCGAATGGGTGCTGTCGACGCTGGCCCTGCTCGTGGGCCTGGTGGCCCTCGTCCTGGCGCTCGATTCGGTCTTTGATTCGTTGCTCGGCCACGATGTGCTCATCAAGCAGTATCAGATGAACCGTCTGACGGTCTTTATCGACCCCGATAATGCCGATTCGGACGACGCCTACAACCTGCAGCAGTCGCTTATCGCCGTTGGCTCGGGCGGCTTCTTTGGTAAGGGTTTGGGCCATGCGACGCAGTCGGCCGGCGGCTTTCTGCCTGAGTTCCACACCGACTTCGTCTTCGCCTTCCTGTCCGAGACCTTTGGCTTTTGCGGTTCCTTTTTGCTCCTGTGCCTCTACGTGCTGCTGATCTTTTCGACGATTCGCGTCGCCTTTAAGTGCGAGTCGCTGTTTTTGCGTCTTTCGTGTGTGGGCATCGTTGGCATGTGGGCGTTCCAGACCTTCGAAAACATCGGCATGTGCATCGGCATGATGCCGATTACCGGTATTCCGCTACCGTTTATTAGCTTCGGTTCGTCTTCGATGATGATTCAGCTGCTGACGGTGGGTATCGTACAATCCATATGGCGGCATCGTTCGGGCGCCGCGTAACCGCTGGAGGGGTTTGCTATGAAAATTCCCGTAGATAAGCTGACCCGCGCTTTTAAGATGGGCGCGTCCGTTAAGAAGGATTCCGATACGCCGGTGCGCGTTTCGGTCTATCTGGATTCGTCCGCCTCGCGCTTTCTGGCCGAGACGGTGCGCGACGCCTTTGTGCCGCAGACGACCTCGGGCATTGTGCGCGTCGAGCGTCTGGGGGAGGAGCGAATTGCTCCAAAGACCGATACCGATGTGGTGCTGGTGCTCTCGTGTGGTTCCGACCGCTTGGAGAGTGCCGTGCAGGAGCTCGTGATCGCCGGCGCGCCCGTGTGCGTGCTCGCCGAGTCTGCTGTGGAGGTGCCGTTTATCGAGGAGTCCACGCCCATGCTCGGCGTGGTAGCGGCAACCGATAAGACGTATCTGCTCGAGACGCTTGCCCGCTGGATTCTCGATCGCACCGACAAGGAAACGGCTTTTGCGGCGAACTTTACCTTCATGCGCATCGCGGCCGCCAATCGTATCATCACCTCGTGCGCGCTCACCAATATGGCGACCGGTGCGCTGGTGTTTTTGCCGGGCGCCGATTATCCCGTTATGGCGCTGGCGCAGGTGGGCATGCTCTTTGAGCTCGCTGCCGTCTTTGGACGCGGCATTAAGCCTGAGCGCGGCTACGAGGTCGCGGGCGTGCTTGCCGGCGGTCTTGTGATCCGCGCGGTCACCCGCGCGCTCGTCAAGCAGACGCCGCATATTGGGTTTGCCGTCAAGGCGCTCACTGCTGCCGCGGGCACCTATGGCATGGGCCGTGCACTCGTTTCGCTCTACGAGCGCGATGTCGACTACAGCCGTGCCAACGAGGTGGTCACTGCCACGTTCTCCCGCGTTCGCGATCTGGTGACCACGGTCGCGGGCGCTACCCGTCCTATGGCGTCCTATCAGGACGCATCAGATCTCGCTGCTTAGGGGTTTTCCGTTGCGCGTTGCATACCAAGATTGTTTTCATCTAATTGAGCCGCTGCTCGCCAAGGTCGAGAAGCCGAGTCGGTATATCGATCACGAGTGGGGCACGCTTTCCAAGGCCGATGCCGATTACCGTTGCTGCCTGATCTACCCGGATGTGTACGAGGTTGGTCTGCCCAACCAGGGTATCGCCATCCTCTACAACATCCTTAACCAGGCCGAGGGCATCTCCTGCGAGCGTGGCTATGTGCCGTGGCCCGATATGGGTGACGCCATGCGCGAGGCAGGCATTCCGCTGCTCTCGCTCGAGGGTGCAGCGCCGGTCGCTTCGTTTGATATCGTCGGTCTGCATGTGCCGCACGAGATGGCGGTGACGAACTTCCTCGAGGCTCTCGACCTCGCTGGCATTCCGCTGTTAGCGGCCGACCGAGGTGAAGACGACCCCATCATCATCGCCGGCGGCCCCTCGGTGTACAACCCCGAGCCGTACGCGGCCTTCTTCGATGCCATCCTCATCGGTGAGGGCGAGGAATCGCTGCTCGAGACCTGCCAGCTGCATCGCCGCCTGCGTGACGAAGGAGTCCCGCGCGCGCAGATTGTTGAGCAGCTTGCATCCATTGCCGGCAACTACGTGCCGTCACTCTATGAGGTTCGTCATGACGAGTCCTGCTCGCCGCATGGCTACACCGTGCCACGTGAGGGCAAGGATGCGCCGACCGTGGTCTACAAGCGCGTCGTCGAGGATTTCGGCGCCACGAATCCGCTGTCGCAGTCGTGCGTGCCCTATGCGCAGCTGGTTCACGACCGCCTGTCTATCGAGATCCTGCGCGGCTGCGCCCGCGGCTGTCGTTTTTGCCAGGCCGGCATGACGTATCGCCCGGTGCGCGAGCGCTCGGCCGACCAGATCGTCTCGTCGGTGATTCAGGGCCTGGAAAAGACTGGCTATGACGAGGTGTCGCTGACC
>RPYR01000100.1 GCA_008671285.1 Collinsella aerofaciens
GAGGCATGCGATGCCGTAGCGCGCGAGCAGGGCTGGTCGTCAGAAGATATTGACCTGGCATGGCTTTGCGGCCTGCTACACGATATGGGCCGCTTTGAGCAGCTGCGACGCTGGGACACCTTTAAGGACGCCGAGAGCATGAGCCATGCGGCGCTGGGCATCGAGGTCCTCTTTGGCGAGAATCCCGCCGATGCACCCGCCACGACAAACATCCGTGACTTTATCGAAACCGGTGCGCATGACGAGCTCATCCGAGCGAGCATCGCCTATCACAGCGACTTTCGCCTGCCGGCACAACTCGACGAGCATACACGGTGCTTCTGCGATATCGTGCGCGATGGTGACAAGATCGACATTATGCGCACCATCGCCGACAGCACCGTCGACACTATCCTCAAGGTGGACGAGAAGACGTTTTTCGGCAGCCGTTTCTCGTCGCCGACACTTGCCGCCTTTGACGAGCACCGCTGCGTCGCACGCGATGAGCGCGATGAGCCCGCCGACTTCTTGGTGGGGCTTATCTGCTTTATGTTTGAGCTCGTCTATCCAGCAAGCCGCGCGCTGGCGCGCGAACAGGGCGATATCCACCGCCTGCTCGACGCGCCCTTTGGCATTACGCGGCCCTTTACCGACCCCGCCACGCAGGCAACCTGGAGCCGCCTAAAGGACGAGATGCGCGACTGGCTGGCGCGCGCCTAGCGCTCAAGCTGGGCCAGCAGCTCCTCGACGACCTCGACGGCGTCCCCAACAACCTTGTACTGGGCAGCACCGAAAATGGGGGCATCCGGGTCCTCGTTAATGGCGATAATGCACTCCGCCCCACCGATGCCGGCAAGATGCTGAATGGCGCCCGAAACACCGATACTCACGAGAAGCTTGGGCGAAACCGATACGCCCGTCTGGCCAATCTGATGGCGATACTCCAACCAGCCGGCCTCCACGACAGGTCGCGTGCAGCCAAGCTCGGCTCCCAGAGCCTCGGCGAGCCTTCGCATCAACGGCAGGTTTTTCTTGGAACCAATGCCGCGCCCCCCCACGACCAGGCACTCGGCATTGGCGATCGAGGGCTGCTGTCCCCACTCCTCGGCGGGAATCGAGATCTCGACACGAGCCTTAGCATCATCCGCAAGCGATATCTGGGTGATCGTGCCAGAGCGGCCGTAGTCGAAGTCGGGAGCCTTAAAGATACCGGGGCGCACCGTTGCCATCTGCGGACGGTGGTTGGGGCAAATGATGGTGGCCATCAGGTTGCCGCCAAACGCCGGACGCGTCTGTTGCAGCAGTCCCGTCTCTGCATCCATCGAAAGTACGGTGCAGTCAGCCGTAAGGCCCGTCTGCAAACGCACGGCAACGCCGGGTGCCAGTTCGCGACCAAAAGCGGTCGCACCGTATAGGATGGCCTCGGGTTTGCGTTCGGCTACCAAATCGCAGATCAAGCGGGCGTAGACCTCCGCATCGTTTTGGCGCAGGCGCTCGTCGCGACAGGTCAGGACTTCGTCGGCGCCCGCGCAAACCAGATGCTCCAGGTCCCCGAGCGAGCCCTCGGGGCTCATGCCGACCAGTGCCACCAGACGGCAGCCGCGAGCATCGGCAAGCTCGCGCCCCTTGCCCATAAGCTCATAGGCAACGGGAGTCACCGTATCGCGCTCGTCGGTCTGCGCGAATACCCAAATGTCTCGATATGCATCAAGGTCCACCGCACCAGCAGCCTCGTCACGCTCGATCGAGATAGCGTTGACAGGGCAGGCGTCGACACACCCACCGCATAGGATGCAGCCGTCGGTTACATGGGCGCATCGGTTGGGTCGCTCGCCTTCCACTACGATGCCGCCCGAGGCACAGGCACGAACGCAGCGACCGCAGCCGATACAGGCTTCGCTATCGATAATCAGTCCGCTCATCTATGCCATCCCCTCGATAATCTTGGCAAGTTTTACCGCCTGCTCGGACGCCGTTCCCTCAACGGCCTCGCACGTTTGGTCACGGTCGGGCACAAACGAGCGCACGACCTGTGTCGGCGACCCGGCAAGACCGCAACGCGCGGGGTCGGCGTTCACGTCGGCGGCACTGACCACGCGCACGTCCGCCTCCTCCGCCGCGCGAATACCGGCAATACTCGGCATACGCAACTGGCCAATCTCCTTGGCAGTCGTCATCGCGCACGGCATCTCAAGATACACCGTCTCCTCGCCGGCATCGCATCCGTGAATGAGCGCCAGCGAACCACAGGTCGTAAAGCCCGCGCTCTGCACGCAGCTCACGTCGGTCACGCAGGGAATATCAAAGGCACCGGCAAGCTCGGGACCAATCTGGGCCGTATCGCCATCCACCGCCATCTTGCCGCAGATGAGCAGGTCGAAGTCCTCGTCGAGCGCCTCGATGCCGCATTTGAGAGCATAGGTGGTCGCCAGGGTATCGGCACCTGCAAAGGCGCGATCGGTCAGCAGCAGCGCGTCGTCGGCGCCTCGGGCGATGCAGTCGCGCAGCAGCGACTCGGTCGCGGGGATGCCCATCGACACCACCGTCACGCGCACATCCATGCCAAAGCCGATAAAGTCGTCCTTCAGCGCCAGCGCGCATTCCAAAGCGCTCGCATCAAAGGGATTAATGACCGCCTGCTTGCCATCGCGCACGATGGTATTGGTCTTGGGGTCCATCTTGACCTCGGTGCTGCCCGGCACGGCCTTGACGCACACCACCATATGGAAATCGCTCATCTTCACGCGCCCCCTTTCTGGACGAGCTCATCCAAGAGCTTCTCCGAAAACAGGTTGCCGCGACCCAGCTGCCCGTCGGGATCGAGCTGGAGCTTGAGCCGCGCCGACTCGACCATGGCCTCGTGACCGTACATCGTCTCTAAGAAGCCCGCCTTGATCTTGCCGACGCCGTGCTCGGCAGAAACGGCACCGCCCATAGCCGTTACCTCCGCAGCCCACTGGGCAAACAGCTCGCCACCGCGACGGTAGTCCTGCGCATCGCGCGGCAGGATGTTCACATGCAGATGGTTGTTACCGATGTGCCCCCAGGCAGCAGATTCAAGCCCGCTTTCGGCCAGTGTGCGGCGATAGAGGGCCACGACATCGGCAAGGCGTGCATTGGGCACCGACATGTCCGAACCCAGTTTGGTGATGGTGGGATCCGTGCGGCGACGCTCGTCGATAAGCATGTTGACGCTCTCGGGGACCGCATGGCGGAAGAACCGCTGGCACTCGCGATCAACCTCGGTGCGCGCGACCCATGTCGCATCGTCGCGGCCACCCGCAAACTCGAGCACCCATCCCAGGTGGTACAGTTCCTCGGTCGCCTGGGCCTCGTCATCGCAGTCGAGCTCCACGTAGACACAGACCTTGGCCTCTTTGTCGAGCGCCGGCAGCGAGGCAAACGCCGTCGACTGCTCGCGCTGGCGACGTAGAATATCCAGGGCGCCAGCGTCGAAGTACTCGATGGCAGCCGCATGGGACAGGACGGGACGCATGGAATCGGTAAAGGACACGGCCTTGTCTTCGCTATTGAAAAAGCAGCTCACACCCCAAACGACCGCAGGCGCCGCCTGCAGGGCAATCTCGAGCTCGGTGATAACGCCGAGCGTGCCACAAGCACCGATAAAGAGGTCGATGGCGTCCATTTCGTCCGCAACGAAATAGCCTGAGGCATTTTTTGTCTTGGGCATGGTATAGCCGGGAAGATCGAGCTCGAGCGTACGGCCCACTGCCGTCACGAGCGACAGGTGGCGGCCCTGGGCAAAAGCCTCGCCGCGCTGAAGCTCAAGCAAATCGCCATCAGCCAGCGCGACGTGGAGTCCCGTGATATGTGGGCGCATGGGACCGTAGGCGTAGCTGCGGGCACCAGAGGCGTTACATGCCGCCATGCCGCCCAGACAGGCAGATGCCTCGGTGGGATCGGTGGGAAAGAACTGCTCGGGGGCCTCTTGGAACTCCTCGTAGGCCTCAAGCGATGCCTGGTCCCAACCAGCAGTCGGCAGCACCTTCTTGCTCAGCTGCTTGCGCAGCTCCGAGAGCACAACGCCCGGCTCCACGCGCAGCAGAAATTGGCCTTGTTCATCGCGGCGAAGGCCCAAGTAGCGATTCATACGGGAAGTATTGAGGATATGCCCGCCGTGGGGCACGGCACCGGCGGCAAGGCCGGTTCGGGCGCCCTGAACCGTTACCGGGACACGCTCGGCATGGAGCTTTTCCAAAATGGCACGGACCTCGTCTTCCGTTGTCGGAAACGAGATGCTCGAGGCCTCGCCCGATGCGCGAGACTCATCGCGACCATACTCTTCGAACTCGTCGGTGAAGGGTTTGATGGTTGCAGACACGCGAACTCCCCCTTTAGCTAACTACAGTGTTTGCAGGGAGATGTTACCGCATCGTTTCGTCGACGTGTTCGAGACCGTCTCCATAATTGGCGATTTTTACGTTCGTGCAATTCGGCGAGCGGCTTGATTTCCTCGGTAGACGATGCTTTTGACACATATGGCCCCGCCGTCGCCGACCGCGCGATTGTCGCTTGAAAAAAGTTGGAGTATTTTTTGCCGCCTTTTACCTGCGGAGACACCAATCCGTCAAGCATTTGGTCAGCAATTGGTCAAGTAGTGGCTGATACCGTCGGCATCGACAGCCAAAACCGACAGAAGTTTTGGCCCCAGAAGCAGGGAGGTTCCCATGGCATATTACTGGCCCCAGTACGGCATCGCCATCGAAGTCGACGACGATCCCCATCTCCTGCCTTTCGACGAAGAGGCATTCCCCGATACGACGGTCTACCACGTTACCACCGATGTGATCTGCGACCCCGAGTCGTTCTCGGCGCTCGCCCACCGCATCGCGCATACCCACGACATCGAGCTCCCACCCGACTTCGACGAGCTTGGCTACTCACGCCGCCTCATGCTTCACATGCTCTTTGGAGCGAACCCGTCCACCTTTGCGCGCATCTATACCGCCAAGGATGCCGCATGAGCGCGAAGAAGCCACCCCACTTTGCAGGCCTGGGTCGTCGCAAGAAGCTCATCCTTGCCTGTTTGGCCATCGTCTGTGCCCTTGTCGCCGTAGGACTATACGCTTGGCAGTCGCAGCCCGTACCCGAGGCGGGCGCTTCGGTTACGACGGCCGAGGGCAAAACGCGTCAGGAAATCCAAGATGAGCTCGACGCCATCGTCCGCGACAACATGATGACGATTTCGGTCGCGCCGGTCGCTCAGCTGCAGGAGGACGGCAAACTGCGCGTCAACGTGCAAAACGTCCAAGACAATAAATTTCCCCAGCGATTCCGCGTCATCCAAAACGACGAGACCATGTACGAATCCGGTGTGGTCGAGACCGGCAAGACAATCGAAACGTGCCCCGCCGGCGACATCAAAGAAGGCGAGGCGTACATCGAGATCCAGGCACTCGATGCCAAGACCCTCGACAGCCACGGCAATCCGACACGTGTCAAGGTGCGGGTTGAGCAAGCCGAGAACTAGCTTTTCCGGCCGACGCGGCACCGCACGCAATTCACCAGCATTCGTCCAATCATCGCGGGGACGGCCCGCGGCGAATAGAAAGGAACGACCATGAACATCACCAGGAACATGAACGGAGCCAGAGCGCTCGTCGTGGGCGCAGGGCTCGCGCTCGCGCTCGCAATGGGCGCCGCCCCGACGCCAGCTATGGCAGCCGGGCGCGTTGGAACCACGAAAGTAATGGTCAGGACCGAGATCGACAACGTTGAGTTCAAAGTTCCGACGGTTATTCCCTTCGTCGCCAAGGCCGACGGCACGCTTCAGGGCCCCTCAGAAGACGCGACCACCATCGACAATCATTCGGCCTACGGCATCCATGTCACCAACATGAAGATCGACGCCATGAACACCTGGACCATTGCTGCCGACGCCAAAGCCGGAACCGCACAGAACTCCATCGACTTTAAGGTCGGCCCCGACGGCGCACTCCAGAACGCCAGCGCCGCAACGCAGGGGACGGGCCTCGATCTTTCCAAGAATGCAGCCTTCGACATGGGCTACCAGGGCATTGCCGGCGGCAAGGACAAAATTAAGCTCAAGACAAGCGGAAACGTCGCCCGCGTCACGCGCGACATCTTCCGCGTAACCGGCGAAGGCGATCAGGTTGCAACGATCACCTGGACGGTCGAGCCCGGTGCGCACACGGCATAAGGCTGTCGCCCTGGCCGTCGCCGTCAGCATCCTAGCGTTTGGGCCAGCCATGGCCTTTGCCCAGCAAGAACAGGCGCAGGCCGCCACGCAAGTGACGGTCGACCTCTCGGAGCTCGACCGCGGCGACCGCGAGGAACCGTTGGCGCAGACAGGCGACAGACGATGGCTCTTGGCAGCAGGCGCCGCAGCAGCAGGCGCGGGGACCGCCGGCCTCGGTCTGCACATCAAACGCAGCCAGAAACAAAACACGGACAGGCCGCACTAAATTAGCTAAGGAGACCCCATGGCATCAAAGAACCTTTTGCCCGTCGTCGCACTCTGCGGCGCGCTCGCAACCGGAACGCCCGTCGCCGCTTGGGCGACTCCCGTCATGGCAGACTCCTTACCAGCAGCCCTAAGCTCCGCACCAAATCCGTCGAGTGCCATTGCGTGTAAGCGTTTTTCGATCGCACAAGCCGCAATCTCAACCTCGGGATGCCTTCGTCGTAATACGGACGGCTCGATAGTCGTGGATATCAATCGTTAGAACAAGGCAAACGGCTCCCAGGCGGGGTGCGCCGTCTGCATGTGGCGCTCGGTTGTGCTCGATGCGGATGGCGATCCATGCAATTTAGAGCTGCGCATCGACATCGCTTCGGTCGATGACTCGGCGAACGGAGCGAAGGTCGCCTTCGACGGTACGTTTTTCGAGAAAGGAGGCGGTATATGTCTGGGCTGCGCCGCCGCGAATGCAGACGATGCGCAGCCCACCCTCTCATTCACGGCATCGTTGCGACTGACCAAAGCCGGCACCGATGCCATCGCGGCGGGAGAAGCGTCCCTGCTGTTCTACGCCGTCAGCGCCAAAGACACAAACGCTCATTTCGAGAAGCCAGCCGGATCACTCAGTCTTACACGAGGGATAGAGGCAGGCCCTATTGAAATCGATGCCCACGCGCAAAGCAGGCAACGCATTCTTGCCGACCCGGCGCTTCTCGAAATGGAGTGGAACGGATCCGGAGCCATCGGAATTCTCCCCTCCGCGCTTGACGCCAAGACGCTCCCCTCAAACGACGAACCCATCAACGCAACCATACAAGAAGAGAGCGCGGATAAAGAAGCAGGTGCGGGCGACACGCCGTCGCCGACAAACAGCGCCCCAGCTTCTTTCGAAGCACCGAATGAGCCCGCTGCCGATCCAAACGATCCCGAGCTCGCGGACAGTCTGGGGCTTGCTGATCCTCAAGAGATCGATGAAGGTAACTGTTGCGTGCTTGCCGCACTCGACCACACAGAGGTCATCGACGCTGCGAACATCGAAGTTGCCGCCGCCAATCAGCCCGTCCGCAAGTCGGCTATCATCGCATTTCCCGAATCCATCGAAGTCGTCTTTTTGCCATCGGGCGAGGTCGTGGCCCCAACACTGCTCACCTTGTTGGGCGCCAAGAATACTCGAAACGAAATTAAAAAGGTCACGGTTGTCGACCCTGCAACCACCGCCAAGCTGCGTCTATACGCCGTTGCTCCAGACGGAGGCAAGACCTTGGAATTCGATGGTGACACACTCCTAGCCTGGCGACGTCTGGACATTATGCAAGACGTCTCGTATCAGATCGAACTCGAAGGGTTTGATCGTGCCCGCGATGCCAATATCATCGCCGCGGCTATTGAATCCCCGCAGCGGCTTATGACACTGCGCTTTGAATACTATCCCTATGTCCCGACAACCACCTGAGGCTTAAATGCTGCACATCATTCCTAACACCACTTATATAACGTATTAGATGAGTCGCGATGTGCCTCGCATTTCGTTCTGCTACGATTGCCACGTTGGCATCAATACAGGAGGGCTCATGCCGGGCTTGGGAACAATCATCAACGTTGTGCTTTTAGTTGCGGGCGGTCTTTTGGGATTAGCGGGCGGCCGCTTCATCACACCGCGCATCCAAGACACACTCATGAAAGCATCGGGGCTGTGCGTCCTGTTTATCGGCCTTGGCGGCACCATGCAAAAGATGCTCCTTATCGATGGGAAGGCGCTAGCGACCACCGGCACCACCATGCTCATCGTCTCATTTGCGCTCGGTTCGCTCATCGGCGAGGCCGTCAACTTGGAAGCCGCCATCGAGAACCTTGGCGAATGGCTCAAGCGCAAGACCGGCAGTGAGGGCGATAACGAGTTCACCAACGCTTTTGTCTCGACTTCACTCACCGTGTGTATCGGCGCCATGGCAATTGTGGGATCGATCCAGGACGGCCTGCTCGGCGACTGGTCAACGCTTGCCCTGAAAGGCGCACTGGACTGCATCATCGTCTGCACCATGACGGCGTCGCTCGGACGCGGCTGCATCTTCTCGGCCCTGCCCGTAGCCGTGTTCCAGGGGACGATCACGTTGTTTGCCGGCGCGCTCTCCCCCATCATGACCACAGCAGCCCTCAACAGCCTTTCGCTCGTAGGCTCCATGCTCATCTTCTGCGTCGGCGTCAACCTCATCCGTCCTCAGACCTTCCGCACGGCCAATATGCTCCCCTCCGTCGTCATCGCCGTCATCTACGCCCTCCTGTTCTAAATCTATCAACGCAGCGGTATCTCGAACACCTGTTTGATGCTGTGCTATGATATGAGGTCACCGTAGCTGCGTTCGAGAGGAGGAGCGGTGGCCGACCAGGACATCAAGATGCTCATCGAGCGCATTATGGCCGAGGCCCGGACCCATCAGTCTGCCCGCTTCTCACATGAAGTCTACGCAGACGAGCCGATTCTCAAAACCGGCCGACAGATGCAGAATTTCCTCCCCGACCAGTACCGTAAAATGCGCGAGATATCGCGCTGGCAGGATGCCCCCAAGGGCGGTGCGGGCCGCTGGCGGTCGGAAGCCGAGCGTCTTTCCCGCCAGGGCCGGCTGATGGCCGACTTTGAGGACGACTGTCCCTACAACGGCACCTTTACGTCGTACTTTCCCACCTCCAACGCCATGAGCGCCCGGCAGCTGCGCGGCTACTTTACCTGGCGTGCCCAAGTGCGCCGCGGAACCGTCGAGGAAACGTCTACGTCCTTTGCCTTTCTGTATCTCTATGAGCTGATTTGCGGCATTGGCGTAGATGATCCGCTCGAAGGTTTTAACAAGATCAAGGCCTTTTGGGATGTCTATCGCGCCTTCGAGCCCGGCATCGACCGGTTTGCGCGCGTGTGGCTGCAGGATTACGCCGTTTTCCACGGACTCGACCCCAAGCTACTTCGCGACTCTAAAACCGTCATGTTCGATAACGCCCTTATCGAGCTACGCCGCGCAGCGCGAGACCTCTCGCCTGTACCGGCGCCGGCGGCCCAAGTCCCCAAGCGTCGCAAAACCTCCGAGCCCACGCTCCCCCTTCCGCCGACGAGGCAGGCGAGGAGCGACTCATGACCGCTATAAACGCCCTCTCCACGTACAACCTGAATAACTCACGGCTCGACCGTTCCCACCCTCGCGACCTGCGCGACGGGGCATGCGCCGGGTATGTCCGTATGGCGCGCTACTATGACACGCACCGAAAGACCGGCATCGTAGCGAGCTTGTTTGGGGAGGAGACGGCCATGCCCTACAC
>RPYR01000157.1 GCA_008671285.1 Collinsella aerofaciens
ATCGGGCAACAGGCGGTAGTCGTCTGCCGTTTCCTTCACGCGCATGCCCACGGTGCGCTTGCGGCTGGGCTCCCAGTGGCGGGTCTCCTGATAGATGATGCCGCCCTCCTCGAGCACCTCGGCCTGACGGCAGATCTCGTAGGCAAGGCCATCGTGCAGGGGCTTAAACGAGTTGAGGTTCTTGCGCTCGGTCTTGGTGCCCAGCTTGGTCTCGCCGCGGCGACGCAGCGACACGTTGCCGTCGCAGCGCATGGCGCCCTTCTCCATGGAGCAGTCCGAAATGCCCAGCGTCACAAAGATGCGACGGAGCTTTTCCATAAACAGGCGAGCCTCCTCGGGCGTACGCAAGTCGGGCTCAGTCACGAGCTCAATCAAAGGCGTGCCGCAGCGGTTGTAGTCGACGAGCGACTCGGCCGCGGCGGTAATGCGGCCCTCGGCACCGCCCACGTGCACCATCTTGGCAGCGTCCTCCTCCATGTGGATGCGCAGGATGCGGATGGGCACCGTGTAGGAACCGTCCTCGCGACGCTCGGGCATCTGCAGGTTGGACGCGTCGTAGCTGGCCAGATGGCCGGCGCGCTGGTTGCCCTCGCGCATGGTCGACGTCATGGACGTGGACAGGCCCTCGGCGTTGGCCGAAGCGCTCGCCAGGCTCTGGGCCTCGGCCTCACCAAACGCGCAGTCGGGGCGCTCGGCGGCACCGCGACCAGTCACGTCCAGATCCAGGTGACCGTACATGGCAAAGGCGACCGGACCCTGCGTGGTCTGGAAATTCTTGGCCATATCGGGATAGAAGTAGTGCTTGCGGTAGAACATCGAGTGGCGCTGGATCTCGCAGTTGGTGGCGAGGCCGGCCTTGACGATGCTCTCGATGGCGCGCTTGTTGGGCACCGGCAGGGCGCCGGGCAGGCCCAGGCATACCGGGCACACGTTGGCGTTGGGCTCGTCATCGTGGCTGAGCTTGCAGTTGCAGAACATCTTGGTATCGAGTGCGGTGAGCTCGGTATGGATCTCCAGGCCAATCACGGCCTCCCAATCCTGCAGGACCTCGGAAAGTTCCTTCATTACAGCTCGCCCCCCTTCCCGGCAAAATCGGGCGCGACGGAAAGCGCGGGCGCACCCGTGGCGGCATCGGCAAAGCCGCGCTCCAGGGCGCGGGCAAACGTGAGCAGCTGACGGTCCTTAAACGCCGGACCAACCAGCTGGGCAGAAACGGGCAGCTGAGTATCCTCGCCCAGGCCCAGCGGCACCGAGATACCACCGTTGCCGCAAATGTTGAGCGAAATGGTGTACAGGTCGGAGAGGTACATCTGCGTGGGGTCGCTGATCTCGCCAAACTTAAAGGCCGTGCGCGGCGAGGCGGGCATAAGGATGGTGTCCACCTTGGCATACGCGGCGTCGTAGTCCTGCGTGATGAGCGTGCGGGCCTTTTGCGCAGCGTAGTAGTACTTGTCGTACACGCCCGAGCTCAGCAGGTAGGCGCCGAGCATCTGACGGCGCTTGGCCTCGGCACCAAAGCCGTGAGCGCGCGAAAGCGAGCTCTGGTCAGACAGGTTGGCGCAGCCCTCCTCCTGATAGCCGTAGCGAATGCCGTCGAAGCGGGCCAGGTTGGAGAACGCCTCGGCCGGGCCGATAACGTAGTAGGCGGCGATGGCGGCGTCCAGGTGCGGCAGGTCGACCTCGACCAGCTCGGCGCCCTGGTTCTGCAGCTCCTGGGCGGCGCGCTGAACAGCAGCCTTGACCTCGGACGTCAGGCCCTCGGCTTCCATAAACGCGGGGATGATGCCCACGCGCTTGCCCTCGATGCTGTCGTTGAGGTGATCGGTAAAGTCGACGGCGCAATCCTGGCTGGTGCAGTCGTACGGATCGTGGCCCGCGCCGGTAAGCGCATTCATGGCCAGCGCGACATCCTCGACCGTACGGCCAAAGGGGCCCACCTGGTCGAGCGACGAGCCAAAGGCAACCACGCCGTAACGGCTCACGGCGCCGTACGTGGGCTTAAAGCCCACCACGCCGCACAGCGACGCCGGCTGGCGAATGGAGCCGCCGGTGTCCGAGCCCAGCGAGAGCGCGACCTCGCCCGCCGCGACGGCGGCAGCGGAGCCGCCCGAGGAACCACCGGGCACGCGCTCGGTATCCCAAGGGTTGTTGGTGCGATGGAACGCCGAGCTCTCGGTGGAGCTGCCAAAGGCAAACTCGTCCATGTTGGCCTTGCCCATGGGTAGGCAGCCGGCATCGAGCATGCGCTGGACGCAGGTGGCGGTGTAGACGCTCTGGTAGTCCCCGAGCATGCGGGAAGCGCAGGTGGTGCGCGTGCCCACAAGGTTCATGTTGTCCTTAATGGCCAGCGGCACGCCCGCAAGCGGGGGCAGCGGCTTGCCTGCGGCACGGTCGGCATCCACGCGCACGGCGGCCTCGAGCGCAAGCTCGGGCGCCACCTGCAGGAATGCCTGGACCCCGCCCTCGCGCGCCTCGATGGCGGCAAGGGAGGCCTGGGCCACCTCGGTAGCGGTAAAGTCGCCGGCGGCAACGCCCGCGGCAATCTGGGCGGCGGTAAGGGAATCGAAGCTCTGCGCCATTACTCGCTGTCCCCCTCTCCCAAAATGGACGGCACGCTGAAGGAGCGGTCGCGCGCTCTGCCTGCGTTTTCGAGCGCAACGTCGAGCGG
>RPYR01000038.1 GCA_008671285.1 Collinsella aerofaciens
AGGCCGGCGACCTTTCCGCATTTGAACTTGACGATTGCGCTATCGAGCGACCGGCTGACACTTCTCATGGCGAGTGGACCTCTACCATGGCCCTGAAGTCCGCCAAGCTGGCCCACTGCGCCCCGCGCAAGATCGCCGAGGCCATCGTTGCCCATATGCCCGAGGACCCCGCGATCGAGAAGGTCGAGATCGCAGGCCCCGGCTTCATCAACTTCTACCTCTCCGTCGCCGTCAAGAATGCCATCTTTGGCGAGGCTCGCGAGAAGGGTATGGACTTCGCTAAGTCCAACGTCGGTGGTGGCCTGAAGACCCAGGTTGAGTTCGTTTCCGCCAACCCCGTCGGCCCCATGCACATCGGCCACGGCCGCTGGGCCGCGCTGGGCGACTCGCTCTGCCGCGTTATGGACCACGCCGGTTACGACATCCAGCGTGAGTTCTACATCAACGACCACGGCTCTCAGATGAACACCTTCGGCAACTCCATCAGCACGCGCTATATGCAGCTTGCCGACATCATCGCTAAGCAGGGTGTGGATATCGACGAGGCTCACAAGCTGCTGATCGCAGACCGCGACGCCTTTGTTGCCGACGAGAACGACGAGCACCCCGAGACCCATCCGTACCAGGACAACTTTGCCGAGACTCTGGGCAAGGACTCCTACGGCGGCGACTACATCATCGACGAGGCCGCCGAGTTCTGGCGCACCGACGGCGATAAGTGGGTCAACGCCGATCCGCAGAAGCGCATGGAGAGCTTCCGCGAGCGCGGCTATGTAAAGATGGTCGACAACATGCGCGACCTCTGCCACGCCGTCAATTGCGACTTCGATCGTTGGTTCTCCGAGCGCTCGCTGTATGTGAAGGACACCGAGGGCGAGACCGCCGGCACCTCCGCCGTCGACCGCGCTTTTGAGAAGCTCGACAAGATGGGCTACCTCTACACCAAGGACGGCGCCCTGTGGTTCCGCTCCACCGACCTGGGCGATGACAAGGACCGCGTTCTGATCAAGTCCGACGGCGAGTACACCTACTTCGCCTCCGACGTCGCCTATCACTGGGATAAGTTCCAGCGCGTCGACCACGTCATCGACATCTGGGGCGCCGACCACCACGGCTACATCGAGCGCGTCCGCTGCGTCTGCGCCGCTCTTGGCTATCCCGGCAAGTTTGAGGTTCTGCTGGGCCAGCTCGTCAACCTGCTGCGTAACGGCAAGCCCGTCCGTATGTCCAAGCGCAAGGGCACCATGGTGACCCTGCAGGAGCTCGTCGACGAGGTCGGCTCCGCTGCCGCTCGCTACACGCTCATCTCCAAGAGCTCCAACCAGATGGTCGACTTCGATATCGAGGCCGTTAAGAAGCGCGACAACTCCAACCCGGTGTACTACGTGCAGTACGCTCACGCCCGCGTGTGCTCCATCCTGCGCCGTGCCGCTGACGTTACGCCCGAGCAGGCTGACGAGATGGGCATGAAGGCCGTCGCCGCCAAGGCCATCGGTGAGAACGTCGATTACTCGCTGCTGACCGACCCGACCGAGCTCGCCCTTTCGCGCAAGCTCAACGAGCTCACCGACCTCATCGCCAGCTGCGCTCGCGACCGCGCCCCGTTCCGTCTGACGCACTTTGCTGAGGAACTCGCCGGCGACTTCCACAGCTTCTATGCTGCCTGCCAGGTTCTGCCGAGCGAGGGCCGTCCCGTCGACCCCGAGCTTTCGCGCGCCCGTCTGGCCGCTTGCGACGCCGTCCGCGTGACGCTCGCCCTGGTGCTCACCCTCGTTGGCGTTTCCGCGCCCGAGCAGATGTAATCTGCGAGTCATTTGCCCGCGCAAGTTTGGTTTAACTGAGCCTTGAAAGCCCGATCTCCCACGGAGGTCGGGCTTTTTGCAAACGCCGACGTATTGACGAATTTGGAACTGCTGGAAATACGAAACTATGCCGGTTTACTACGATGAAATGAGAAATTCCAACCACGCCGGCTTTTCGCAAAAAAGTGCAAGGCATCTACCTGCGGTTTTAGTTCAACAAGTTTCGGAGTGGTCGCGGTTGAGCGATTCATCGTAGTAAACCGCCATAGTTTTGGCGGAGGCAGTCAGATTTGTGGGTGTTAAACCAAAGAGTGCCCCTTTAACTAGTCGTTTAAGAGCGTTCCCAATGACTAAGTTGCAGGTGGTTGCGGTTGTGTTACACTAACGCTGCGTATATGACGCAATCATCTCGATACAGATCAATGATGTCCGTCGTTTTGAACGGAACTAGACTGTTTAGCCGCCCTGAAGGTTTATGCAGGGAGCATGTGATCACAGGGCTTGAAAAGAAAGTTGAGCAAACACTGTGTCTGATCAACAGCAAGAAAACGAAATAACGACGACGCAAGCCGCTCCCGCTGCACCGGTTGCGTCGGACCAGGTCGCGGCGCCCGCGCATGCCTCGGCTCCTGAGACGCCTAAGGCTGCTTCGACGCCTACGCCTGCAACGGCTGAGAAGGCCGTGCCTGCAACTGGTGAGGAGGCTGCTCCGGCAAAGCCCAAGCGTACGCGCCGCACGGCCAAGCCTGCTGCTGACGGCGAGGAGGTCACCAAGCCCAAGCGCCGTACCACGCGCACGACGCGCGTCAAGCGCACCGTTGCAGCTGACTCCTCGGCGCCGATTTCCGATGAGGTCGCGCAGGCACGTGCGTTGGCGCAGATTAGCGAGGCTCAGGTGGTGCGCGCCCGCCGTCGTGCTGCCGAGCGCGAGGCCGCGGCTCTGACCGAGCTTGCAGCTCCGTCTGTGCCCGAGACGCCTGCCGCCACCGAGACCCCTGTCGCCGACCAGCCGACCGAGAAGCCGGTACCGCGCACACGCCGTCGCACGGCTGCTAAGGCCGAGCAGGTTGCCGATCAGGTAACCCTCGAGCTCACCGAGGCTTCGGTTCGTTCCGCGGCAGGGGAGGGCGCATCGCCTGCTGAGTCCGCTGCGCCTGTCGAGGCCAGCGAAGTTCCCGTTGTCGATCCGGCTTTGCGCCCGCACCGTCGCGGTCGCAAGCCCAAGGCCTTCGTCGAGGCAGAGAAGGCCGCAGCCGCAGCTGCAGCCGCTCGGGATGCTGCGGCGACCGCCGAGTCTGCAACCGCTGCCGATGCACCCGTCCAGGATGCTACGACTTCCGAGGCCGCTCCCGCCGATGTCGAGCCCGCCGACGTCCGTCCTGGTCGCAGCCATCGTACTGCTGCTAAGCGCACGTCCAAGGCCAAGACTGCCAAGAAGGGTGCGTCCGAGGATTCCGCCGAGACGACCGCCGATGCATCGACTGATGCCGCCGAGCCCCAAGACGTCGAACAGTCTGCGTCCGAGAAGCCCAAGCGCGGTCGTAAGAAGTCCGCTAAGGCCAAGGCGTCCGAGCAGCAGGCCGAGGCCGAGCTGCAGGGCGATTCCAAGGCCGAGGCCAGCGATGATACTGCGGCTAACGCCGATGCCGCCGCAACCGATGGCGCCGCGCCCGCCGAGGCCGAAGACGGCGCTCGCCCCAACCGTCGCCAGCACAAGCGCAACGACGAGCGCAACGAGCGCAAGGACGAGCGCAACAACGACCGCCGCAACCGCCAGCGCGATCGCAAGCAGCGCAACAAGGAGCGTAATGCCGCTCCCACCGAGCCCACGCTTTCGCGCGAGGAGCTCGCGGCCATGAAGGTCGCCGAGCTGCGCGAGAAGGCCAAGGAGTTCGAGATTGAGACGACCGGCAAGAAGAAAGCCGAGCTCGTCGAGGAGATCTACGTCACCGCCGCGAAGGCCGAGGGCTTCCGCGACATCAAGGGCATCCTGCAGATTCGTCCGGACAGCTCCGGTATCATCCATGCCCATGGCTACATGAAGTCCAACGACGACGCCTTCGTGCCCGCCTACCTCATCCGCTCCGCGCGTCTGCGCACGGGCGACGTCATCGAGGGCTCGCTTCGTCCTTCGCGCGGCGGCGACAAGCGCGCCGGCCTCGCCAAAATCACGACCGTCAACGGTCTAGACCCCGAGCAGATTCGCAACCGCCCCAAGTTCGGTGACCTCACCCCGGTCTATCCCAACGAGCCGCTGCGCATGGAGCATGGCAAGGACTCCATTACCGGTCGCGCCATCGACATCGTGTCGCCGATCGGCAAGGGTCAGCGTGGCTTGATCGTGTCCCCGCCCAAGGCCGGCAAGACCACAATCCTCAAGAAGATCTGCCAGTCTATCTCGATTAACAACCCCGAGGTGCACCTCATCTGCCTGCTCGTCGACGAGCGCCCCGAAGAGGTTACCGATATGCAGCGTTCCATCAAGGGCGAGGTTGTGGCGTCGACCTTCGATATGCCCGCCGACAACCACACTCGTGTGGCAGAGCTCGTCATCGAGCGCGCCAAGCGCATCGTGGAGCTGGGCGGCGATGTCGTGGTGGTGCTCGACTCCATCACGCGTCTTGCCCGCGCCTACAACTTGGCGGCGCCCGCCTCAGGCCGCATCCTTTCGGGCGGCGTCGATTCGGCGGCACTGTATCCGCCCAAGCGCTTCCTGGGCGCAGCCCGCAATATCGAGAACGGTGGCTCGCTCACCATCCTGGCCTCTGCCCTCATCGACACCGGCTCCAAGATGGACGAGGTCATCTTTGAGGAGTTCAAGGGCACCGGCAACATGGAGCTCAAGCTCGACCGCGACCTGGCTGACCGCCGCATCTTCCCGGCTATC
This sequence comes from Collinsella aerofaciens, assembly GCA_008671285.1. The sequence goes on from RPYR01000038.1 coordinate 4,690, forward strand.
GACCCCGTTGCCTCCGGTACGCGTAACGAGGACCTGTTGGTTGACGAGCAGATGCGTCCGTTTGTCTTTGGCCTGCGTCGCATTCTTGCCGGCATGAACAACACCGAGCGCGCAGCTGCGTCGTTTATCAAGGGTCTTAAGGGCACCAACACCAACCAGGAGTTCCTGGTGCGTTCGGCCAAAAAGCACAGCGACTACGAGCAGACGTTCTAGGTTGTCATCCACACGCAGCGATAGTCATCAATGCAATAAAGGGTCGGGGCTTTGAGCCTCGGCCCTTTTCTATATCGCCGCTCCGCGCTTATTTTTGACCATAAGACTGGCAAGCAGCAGGTTTCCCGTTTCAATCCGACATCGTCGCTTGCAATCGACAGGGCGGTTTCGCATAATAGCTTTTAAGCTTCGCGACGGATAACGCAGATGAAACGAACCATATACCGTTGCTTTGGGGCATAGCCCCGCTTCATCTTCTCTCGCGCAGCCAACTGAATGATGCGATTTGGGTGCTGGAAGATGGGGAGAGCTCATGGCTTCTTCTGATGCAACACAACGAGTAGTCCTTGCCGGACTTTCGTGCGGGATCGGCCTTGCCGCTCCCGTGGTTATGTATGCCGCGACGCTGCCGTTTTCGTCTGTGAACGAGACGGTCGTGGCGGGTGCGGTTCCCTTCGCCGTGGGCGCGGTGGCGGGCGTGGGCATCTATGCCGCCTCGCTGGGTATCTCCGAGTATCGTGCGCAGCGTGAAGAGCGTCTGTTCCAGCCCGATGCCATGGGCGGTGCCGCCAATCTCAATCAGCATCAAAGCGAGTTCAAGACCGCCTCGATTTCAGCTCAGCAGCAGGATGCGACTCCTTACGCTGCGGCTTCTGATTCTCAGGCTCAGGCGGAGCAGTCTACCTCGGCATTCCTTTCCGGCCTGACTGGTGCGTTCCAGCGCCGTCATGCCGATGATGGTGTCCCTACCATCGCTCGAGCCGCAGATGCTATGGACGAGGACGAGGCTTGGTCCATGATCGACAGTATGCTTGACGACGATTCGCCGGTGAGCTGCGACCCTGCACACTCGCGCGACGTCTATCAAGTCGCCATCGACGAGCTCACCAACGGCGGGCAGACCGGCTCCTTCAATCGCGACGACATCGCCGCCGCGGCACGCGCCGTGTCTGGCTCCCAGGCCGCCCCTGCGGGCAGCACGGCGGCTTTCGTGGCACTCGTCGCCAACGCGGCAGCCAATAACGCCTACAGCGCTACCTCGGCGGACGCGAACGCTTCTGCCGACAATTCGTACGTTGATGAAGCCATGACTGCGGACGAGGAGGCCGTTGCCGCCCGCCGTGCCGCCGAAAGCTCGCTGTGGGGCGCTCCTGCCCAGCAGCAGGCGGCTGAGGCTGCGCCGTACAATGTAAACCTCGCCAGCATGCCTATCATCTCCGGTGCCGCGGATATCGATTTCGATGACCTCGATGAGCCTGCAGCCATCACCGCATCGATTGATGCCCAAGATCGCATCGACACCGGCGACCTTCCGGATGCCTCACTCGAGGTTGATGTCCCCATGGCCGATTACTCGGGCCACGAGGACATGTGGGCCGCCGCCACCGCGATTCTGGATGAGATTGACGAGCCTGCTCCTGTTGCAGCCCCCGCTCCCGTCGCTGCCCCTCAGCCTGCTGCCCCCGCCTATGTCGGCCGTCACAGCGCTGTGTTCCCCGAGGATACTGCCCGTATCTCGCGCGAGAGCATCGAGCGGGCCGAGGCTATTGCCGCCGGCATTATGGAAAACCGTCGTCACGAGCGCGTCAATCAGATCCTCGAGGAGGAGATCGAGCGCCTGCAGTCCTCTACCGCCAAGCGTACGGGCCGTGCCTACCTGAGCGTTATCGAGGGCGGTACCGCCAGCTTCGCGCCGCTCCGCGCGGAGGCATAACTTCTGCATGGTTAAGATCAATCGAAAATGGGCGGTCGTGACCTGCCTGATGGCGCTCTTGATCTGGGGCAATTCGCTGGTTCCCGGCTCGGGGTCGGGCTCGCTGAGCCTAACGGTCATGGAAGCTATCCGCGGTTTCCTGCACGGCGTGGGACTTCCATATGAATGGGTGACCAACTTTGTTGTTCGCAAGTGCGCGCATTTTACCGAGTATATGGTGCTCGGCATCTTGGCAACGCACGCCTTTGATTTTGAGGGCCGGCGCACCTTTGACGTGCTGCTGCCCACGGCGGTGTTCCTGCTGCTGATTCCTTCGATCGACGAGACGATTCAGCTCTTTGTGCCGGGACGCGCCGGCATGATCACCGATGTGATGATCGACTGCTGTGGAGCGGCAACGGGCGTTGTGCTCCGATATCTACTACGATCGCTCATATGTGCCAAAAAGGCCGCCTAGGACGTATGCTTGGTGCTAGGCGGCCTTTTTTATTAGAGGGCTTATATAGGGCGTGGTGGCGTCGTTCCGTAGGTTGGATTTGCCGGGCGCGCCACGCCCTGTGGGTGCGTCTGTTACTGAAGCGCCTGCGCGCCCAGGGCCAGGCAGCCCATGATGCCCTGCTTGCCCTCAAGGCTGTTGTTGACAATATAGGTATCGATGTCGTTGACCTCGGGCGTGACGATATAACCGTTGAGCATCTCGGCGCACTTCTTGCGTGCGAGCGGCACGATGGGGGTGTGGTCGGCCACGCCGCCGCCGATGATGATCTTTTGCGGTGCGTAGCACAGCGTGTAGGTCATGAGCGCCTGTGCCAGATAGCCTGCGAGCAGGTCCATGGCCTCCGGGTCATCGGCCATGTCTCCGGCGCTCTTGCCATCCCAGCGCTTTTTAACGCCAGGGCCGGCGATGAGGCCCTCGAGGCAGTTGTCATGGAAGGGGCAGGCGCTATGCTCGCCGATGGTGTCGCGCGGGTCGCGCGTGACCAGGATGTGGCCGGCCTCGGGATGCATCATGCCGTGCACGAGCTTACCGCCCGAGAGCACGCCGGCGCCCACGCCGGTGCCGATGGTCAGGTAGACCACGTCGGTGAGGCCCTGGGCGCAACCAAAGGTGACCTCGCCCAAGCAGGCAACGTTGACGTCGGTGTCGTAGCCACAGGGAATATTGAGCTCGTTTTGGATGGTGCCCAGCAGATCAAAGTAGCGCCATGCCGTTTTGGGCGTCTCCAGGATCTTGCCGTATTGGGGCGACGCGGGGTTGACTGCGGTGGGGCCAAAGGCGCCGATGCCCAGCGCGGCGATGCCCTTGTCGGCAAACCATGCATTGACGGCCTCAACGGTCTCCTGCGGGGTCGTGGTCGCGATCTGCTCACGCTCCAGGACCGTACCGTCTGCATAGCCCGTGGCGCAGACCATCTTGGTGCCGCCGGCCTCGAGCGCTCCGATAAGCTGCTGTTCTGCCATAGTATTCCTCTCTCTGGGACGAGTTGCTCCGTGACTAAAGTATAGAGCTCTAAACCATTTAAGAAAGCGCTATAGAAAGAAGCCTCGCAACGCGGCGGGCGGTGCGGGGCTTCTTTGGTTGCTTTAGTTGCCGGGCCGTCCTTACCCGCGCGGCTTGATTTTATCACGTAGCGACTTGAGGTTCTCCAGTGCCGCGTTAAGCGTCTCGTCTCGCTTGGCAAAGTGGAAACGAATCAGATGGTTGACGGGCTCGCGGAAGAAGCTCGAGCCGGGCACGGCGCCCACGCCCACTTTAGACGCGAGGTCCTCACAGAATTCGAGGTCGCTATCATAGCCAAACTCAGAGATGTCCATCATGACGTAGTAGGCGCCCTGCGGCACGTTATGCTCAAGACCGATGGTATCGAGTCCCTGGCAGAACAGGTCGCGTTTGGCAGTATAGAGGTCAAGGACCTCATCGTAATAGCTGTCGTCGAAATTGAGAGCGGTGACGACGGCTTCCTGCAGGGGAGCGGCGGCACCCACGGTGAGGAAGTCGTGGACCTTCTTGATGCGCGCGGTGATCTGGGCCGGGGCAATGGTGTAGCCAAGACGCCAGCCGGTGATGGAGTACGTCTTAGACAGCGAGCTGCAGCTGATGGTGCGCTCAAACATGCCGGGCAGCGTGGCCATATAGACGTGCTCGTGGGGCGCGTAGACGATGTGCTCGTATACCTCGTCGGTGATGCAGTAGGCGTCGTACTTTTTGCAGAGGTCGGCGATAAAGGTGAGCTCCTCGCGCGTAAAGACCTTGCCGCAGGGGTTGGAAGGGTTGCACAGGACGATGGCCTTGGGGTCGTTGTCGCGGAAGGCCGCCTCGAGTGTCTCGCTGTCAAAGTCGAATGTTGGCGGGTTGATCGGCACGTAGATGGGCTCGTCACCCGAAAGGATCGTGTCGGCGCCGTAGTTCTCGTAGAACGGCGAGAAGATGACGACCTTATCGCCGGGGTTCGTGACCGTCATCATGGCGGCCATCATGGCCTCGGTGGAGCCGCAGGTGACTACGATATTCTCGTTGGGGTTCACCGGCATGCCCATAAAGTGCTCCTGTTTGGCGGCGAGCGCCTCGCGCATGGCCTGGGAGCCCCAGGTGATGGAGTACTGGTGATAGAGCGGCTTGGGGTCGCTGGCTATGGTGCTGAGGCTATCGAGCAGCTGCGCCGGGGGATCGAAGTCAGGGAAGCCCTGCGAGAGATTGACAGCGCCGTACTTATTGGAGATGCGTGTCATGCGGCGGATGACCGAATCGGTAAATCTTGCCGTGCGGTTGGAGAGTTCTTTCATGACGGTCCTTTCGAGGATTTGCAGTGGGGCAAGTTTACTCCTATGAAACCGGTGGGATTTGCTCGAAATGGTCTCGAAAAACTCTTTTCAAAATTCTTGAAAATTGGGGCTTGCATCGCGTGGCGTTCCTTGCAATAATAGTCGAGCGCGAAGCGCACAGGACACGGTGGGTGTAGCTCAGTTGGCTAGAGCGACGGGTTGTGGTCCCGTAGGTCGAGGGTTCGAGTCCCTTTACCCACCCCAGTTCTTGCTTCGTGTTGA
>RPYR01000199.1 GCA_008671285.1 Collinsella aerofaciens
AGCCATGATGGTGCTTTACAACCCTGCCGCCGACCCCAGCCGCGTGTACTACGGCACCGACACCCGCGTGTTCTCGCTGCTGCTGGGTGCCTGGATGGCCTTTATCCCCGATCGCGACCTGGCGCCGGTGCGTCTCGCTCATCGTTTGGGGCTCAATCGCCTGGCTGGCGCCGCCAAGCACGGCAAGAACGCCGAGGGCAAACCTGGCGAGAAGGCCGACGAAGCAGCCGAGACCGCCCCGGCACAGCCGAGCGCCCTCGTGCGTTTTTGGTCCTCGCCCGCATCCATCGATGTGTTGGGCGTCGTGGGTCTGGTTGGCCTTGCCGCCATGGTCGCACTCACCAACGGCTACACCGCCTTCCAGTATCGCGGAGGCACGCTGCTGTGCTCGATCCTCACGCTCATGGTCATCGCGGCCTGCGTGCAGCCCCAGGGAATGGTTGCCCGCGCGCTATCCGCCGAGCCACTCGTGTGGGTTGGCAAGCGCTCCTACAGCATCTACCTGTGGCACTATCCGCTGCTGCTCCTCATGAACCCGGTCGCCAACATCAACGACACGCCCTGGTGGCAGTATATCTTGCAGGTACTTGTGGTGGTCGCCGTGGCAGAGTGCTGCTATCGCTTTATCGAGACTCCGTTTAGGAAGGGCGCCTTTGGGCGCACCGTCGCCGAATTCCGCGATGGCACCACCACGCCCGCCAACTGGGCACGCACGCACATCCCTGTCTGCGCAGCCTGCGCTGTCGTGTTGGTCGTTGCACTGGGCGGCCTGATCTTTGTGCCCGAGACGTCTGCGCTGAGCGGCGAGGGCGCCGAAGTTCTGAACAAGGAAGCCAAGAACACCGCGCCCACCGACCAGCAGGCGGCCGACGACACCGACAAGGACAACGACGGCTTCCCCGATGGCTCCTACGATCTGCTTATGATCGGCGACTCCGTGTCGCTGCGTGCCGTAGACACCTTTGACGGCGTGTTCCCGCACAGCCATATCGATGCCGAAAAGGGCCGCCAGTTTGATGCGGGGCGCGCGACATTTGAGGGCTATATCCAGCAGAACCTTGCCGGCAAGATCGTGGTCTTTGCCCTGGGCACCAACGGCTTGGTAACCGACGACCAGATCGACGCCATCATGGCCGATGCAGGAGATAAGCGTATTGTGGTGTTTGTGAACACGCGCAGCCCGCAGCCGTGGGTTGGCTCTACCAACCAGGCCATCGCCAACGCCGCTACGCGCTACAAGAACGTGCGCGTTATCGATTGGTACGGATACAGTGCCAACCGCAACGACCTGTTCGATGGCGATGGCACGCACCTATCGACCACTGGCGTGACTGAGTACCTCAACTTGATCCACGATGCCGTCAAGAAGGACCTGCCCGTACACCCCGAGGATCACGTCAACGATCCGCAGCCGGCAGCCGTCAAGTCTGCCACCGACGCACTCGTCAATGCGCTCGCTCTCAAGCCGCACAAGCTGGGCACCGACAAGTAACCTGCAGCGCAAACTTCCCACATCCGGAGGGGGTGTCTGCCACGGCAGACACCCCTCCGGCAGTTAGGGACACTCCTGGCGCAGCCAATGAAGACCTCTACGGATGAATTCCAGGCCGCTCCGTCGCTCCAGACATCGTTTCCGCGCCTCGTGCCTGCCCCAAACAATCTAAACAAGCCCTTTTCGCCGCACCCTCAAAGGGCTGTGGGCAAAAAAGGGCAAATATGAGTACTGTTACCATTTTAGTAGCAGGCAAAACCACCCAATATGACGTCCGAGCGACCCCTACAACCCCCTAAAGCAGCCAACCTGACTGGTTTAAGGCGTATTGAAGCCAATTTTAATGAACATACTATAGGCTATGTTCATTATCTTTTAGGATGTAAATGCTATTCACTTAGCAACAGTACTCATATTTGGCATTTTTTGTCCATTGCTATATAACTAACACCCTATAGCAGACAAAAAACAGGCCGCAGCCCATCGCTGCGGCCTGTTCGGAAGCAAAAGTGGGCGTTAAGCGCTGTAGCCCATCGCCTGCAGAACAAACATGACGACCGTGAGCACCGTAATCACACCGATAGTCGCCCAAGTGAGCACATTCCACACGCGACCGTTGCGGTTGGCACCCATAATGTGACGGTCGGCCGCGATAACCACCTGGAATACCAAGACTACAGGCAGCAGCACGCCATTGATGACCTGCGAGGTCATCATAATCTGGAACAGATCGACGCCGGGCATAAGCACCAGCACGGCAGAGATACCGATGATGGCCGTAATGATGCCGCGGTAAACCGGGGCCTCGTCCCAGCTGCGGTCGGCACCGCGCTCCCAGCCAAATGCCTCGCAGATAGCGCTCGACGTAACGCCCGGCAGCACGCAGGCGGCCAAGAAGCTCGCCGCGACCAGGCCCGAGGCAAACAGTACCGTGGACCACTGACCCGCAATAGGCTCCAGCGCGCGGGCGGCATCGGCGGCATCGCTAATCTGAATACCCGCCGGGAACAGCACCGTACCGGTCGTGATGATAATGAAGCCCGCAATGATATCAGCAGCGATCGAGCCGCTCACGGTATCGATACGCTGCAGCACGATGTCGTCCTCGCCCGCGTTCTTATCGACCACGTTGTTCTGCGCCAAGAAAATCATCCACGGCGCGATGGTGGTACCGATCGTTGCGACCACGAGCGACACGTAGCTGGGGTCATTTTGAATGTTAGGCACGACCAGGTCGACCGCGACCTCACCCCAGTTGGGGCCAGCCATAAACGCGGCGACAATATAGGTCACGAAGACGCAGCTTACCAGCAGCAGAATCTTCTCGATGCGCTGGAAACTACCCGACATGGTAAGCATCCACACCAGCAGCGCCACCAACGGCACCGAGATGCTCGCCGGCACGCCAAAGAGAGCAAGGCCGCTGGCGATACCCGCAAACTCCGAAATGGTCACAGCCGTGTTGGCGATCAACAGCGCCGCCATAGCAAGTACACTCTTGCGCACGCCAAAGCGCTCGCGGATGAGCGATGCCAGGCCCTTGCCCGTGACGCAGCCGCAGCGCGCCGCGGTCTCCTGCGTCACGATGAGCAGCACAGTCATGACGGGAAGCATCCAGAGCATCTTGTAGCCATAGCTGGCACCGGCACTGGAATACGTGGCGATGCCGCCGGCGTCATTCCCCGAAAGCTCCGCCAGAAGGCCAGGGCCCATGGCGCCAAAGATGTCCGCGATTGTCAGCTTTTGCTAGGTGCTCGACTTTTGCTTCGTGTTTTGCACGCGACCACCTAACCCATGACCGACATGGTGAGCAGCACCGCGGCGATGCAGTACGCCACGCATGAGATCATGACGGCAATGACGTTCATGGCGGTACCCGACGTATTGAGGTCGTGCTCGTCACGCCAGAACAGCACCATCAGGTAAATCACGGCGCTCATGTTGCCGACCAGACAGACGATGGCCGCGATGTTAAAGCAGCCGGTAAAGAGCTGCTCCTCAAACATGGGCGCGTCGGGGAATGCGGCGGTGCGCACCAGCTGGGCGCACAGGTAGGTCACGAGCGACAGAATCAAGCCCATGCCCGTACTCTGGAAGAAAAATCCCAGATACGGCTTGGGCTCATCGTCATGGCCGTCGTACTCCAGGAAGTAGTTCTTGACGAACGACACCATACGCGAGGCAGCCAGCAGCACGAGCGGCATGGCGCACATGGGGAACACCACCAGATGCGCGGAGCCCAGCGCCGTCCCCAGCGCTGTTGCCATGATGCACGAGGCAATGCCCCACACGACAACCCAGTACTGGCGATGCACAAACCAGCTGAGCACATTCGTCGAGTCGTCGGACGCGCTGTCGCCCGAGCCGACACCTGCGATCTGCAGGTCCTCCTGGTGTTCCTCGGCGATAACGTCCATGGCGTCGTCAAAGGTCACGATACCCAAAATATGACGGTTCTCGTCGCAAACGGGGATGGCGACCAGGTCGTACTTGGTCATCTCGTCCGTTACGTCTTCCTGGTCATCGTCGGGCGACACATAAACCAGGTCGCGATAGGCCTGCTGGCCCAGCGTGGCGGCGCGGTCGGCCACGATGAGCGTGCGCAGTGAGAGCACGCCGGGGAGCATCCCGCTCGGGTCCTCGGTATAGACGTAGTAGACGCTCTCGTAGTCGTCGTCGAGCGTGCGGATCGCCTCGAGGGCGTCACCGACCGTGGCCGTGGCGGGCAGGTAGACAAACTCCGAGGGCATGATGCGACCGGAAGTGTTGTCCTCATAGCCCAGCAGGTTACGAA
>RPYR01000271.1 GCA_008671285.1 Collinsella aerofaciens
CCAATAAACAGGTTGAGCATAAGGCTGGTAAGCGGAACATTGGAGCCGACCGCCGCCATGGCGAGGGTTCCCTGGTCGCCCGAGAAGTTGCCGATAATGACAGTGGCGATGAGGTTCGACAGCTGCTCCAAGATGCTCGTGGCGGCCACGGGGAAGGCGAACAGGGGAATATTGCGCCACAGCGAGCCGGTGGTCATATCGATGTGCTTAGATGCGGTATCAGCCATACGCTCTCAATCTCTAACATGCTATATCGTGCTTATTTGCGCAGACGATGATACTCCTAATGCAACCAGTCGGCACGTAGGGACGTTCCTTTTCTGCCGGCAGCTGGGGACACTCCTTATCTCTTCTAACTAGTCATTCAAGAACGTCCCCAATGACTAGGCGGGGAAGGCGTGCGACAATGGTGGGCGTTGTGTTGTTCGCGCTAAGGAGTTGCCATGTTGTTGTGTCCCGTTTGCCATGAGCCGTTGGTGGACGACGAGCGTGGTGCTGCATGTGCGGGCGGACACCGGTTTGACCGTGCGCGCGAGGGTTATCTATATCTACTGCGCTCGTCCAAGAGCGGCGACTCCATGGGCGATCCCAAGTCGCAGGCGCGCAGCCGTCGTGACTTTTTGAACCGTGGATACTACGCGCCGTTGCGCGATGCGATGGTCGAGCTGGTGCGCACGCAGGTGTCTGGGCGCGCCACGTCTGCGACCGGCCCCATGACGCTTCTCGATATTTGCTGTGGCGAGGGCTATTACACCAGTGCCATGGGCGCGGTGCCGGGCGTAGATGCTTACGGTTTTGACCTGGGCAAGGAGATGGTGCGCCTGGCCGCCAAGCGCGGCGATGCGACCTACTTCGTGGCCAACATGAAGGACATCCCCGTGGCCGATGGCGCCTTCGATATGGTGACCGAGCTCTTTGCCCCCTTTAACGAGCGCGAGTTTGCCCGCGTGCTGGCGCCGGAGGGTTCGCTCTACACCGTGGTGCCGGGTGCTCGTCACCTCTTTGGGCTCAAGGAGGTACTCTACGACACGCCGTACCTTAACGATGAGAAGCTGCCGAAGACCACCGAGCTCGAGTTGGTCGGAACGCAGCGGGTGTCTGCGAATATTACGCTTCAGACCCAGGCGGACATCGCGGCGGTGTTCCAGATGACGCCGTACTACTACCGCACGCGCCCCGCCGACAAAGAGCGCCTGGCAAATTTGGATACCCTTCAGACCGACATCGACTTCATCATCGCCGAGTACCGCCACAGCTAACAACCTACCAAAAAGGGACAGATTTATTTTGGCAGGTTTTATCTGGGAAAACGTAAAGGGTCGACCGCGGAGATGCGCGATCGGCCCTTTTTAGTTGCTTGGCTGAAACAGAGGTTATGAGAAGCGGGCGCTTACAGGCGGTCCTTGTTCTCGGCCTTAACGGCGTGTGCCTGCTGAACAAAGAACAGGTCGTACACCACGATGACAAAGGCGCCAAAGTTGATGGCGTCGCCGCCAAACGCGGGAAGCGTGAGCACCGCTTGGGCAAGCGTGGTGACCGCGGCAACAATACCGAGCTTAAACGCGCCGTCCACCTGCGAAGGCTTGTTGGCGCCCTTGATACCGGCGACGCCTGCGGCAAGGTCGACGAGACCCTTGGCGATAAGCACGACCGCTGCGAGCGTGGCGTACGAACCGTACGTGGAATCGAGACCGCCCGTGGCGATACCGACGCCGGCGGTGACGAGGCTGGCGATGCCCAAAACAAAGTAGATGAGAGCAAGGATTTTGAGAGTCTTGCGAGTGAAGCTCATGGCTGGTCCTTTCGATACGAGTACGCCAACTTGGCGCACCCAATGTACTGCACATATGGTGAAGCACATTGTAGTTCAACGCGGCGATGCATGCGTTTGAAAGCGTCTCTTGCCCGCACGGTCCAACCTTTCAAAAAAGAAAGCTGGGCGTAAGTCAAATCGATGGCAGCGTATGCGCGGCGCTGCGATGATGGGGCCATGGTAAGAGCTGGACCGAAGGAGAAGCCATGATGTACGGAGCAGGGCAAGTGCGTGAGCCGCGGTCGTTGGGAAGGCGCATGAGTGATTCCGTGATCGCTGCCGTGTGCACGGGATTGATGGCGGTGCTTTGCATTGGGATGCTGTGGACCATGTCGCATGTGGGACAATAGCGGACGGTTGGGTGCTGGCATAAACGGCGCTCACGTATTCGTTTTGCTTGTTAAGGAGTGTCCATGGGCGTCTTCGATCCCTTTTCTGCTGCTCGGGCCGCGGGGCTTGAGCTGACCGGGAAGCCCGAGGGCCTCACGCTTACCGACGGCACGATGGAGCTGCGCGCCGATTTCGGCCGCATGCTTCCGCGGCTCAAGCAGGGCCGTCTGCAGCAAGAGCTGTTGGTAAAGGCTGCGCGCGCAAAAGGCATCGAGTGTCCATGGGCGATTGATGCCACGGCAGGCTTTGGCGAGGATTCGCTGCTGTTGGCGGCCGCGGGCTTTACCGTCGATCTGTATGAGCAGGATTGCGTGATCGCGGCGCTCCTCAAGGATGCCCTGGATCGCGCGGCAGATGATCCGGCGCTTGTGGCTGCCGTGTCGCGCATGCGCTTACATGCGGGCGAGGACAGCATTGCCGGCCTTCGCCATACGGCTGAGCTGATCGGGCGGGGCGAGCTTGCCGCCCCCGACGTGGTGTATCTGGACCCCATGTTTCCCGAGCGCACCAAGAGCGCGGCGGTGAAAAAGAAGTTCCAACTTTTGCATCATCTGGAACAGCCGTGTGCCGATGAGGAGACGCTGGTCGAAGCTGCGCTTGCGGTGCACCCGCGCAAGGTCGTTATCAAGCGGCCGGTGAAGGGGCCACTGCTTGCCGGCGTTAAGCCGAGCTATCAGCTTGCGGGCAAGGCCGTTCGCTACGATGTTTTGGTGCCGCCGCGCCCGTAGCTTGCGTGCGATGGTTGGCGCTCCGTCAGTGCCGTGCCGATGCGGGGCCTATTTCCAAGGGTGCGATGTCAGGTGCCAGCCACCGCAGTATTCGCATCTGTAGCAGGCCAGCCCGCGGCGTCCGCGGTTTTCGCAGTCAGCCATAACTGCCTCGGCCTCGGCGCGCGTGTCGTAACGGTTTTTGCGCTCACACGATTTGTAGCGCCAAGCCTCATCGCGCTCGGCGTCCAAGGCGTCGCGACGCTCGTCCTCGCGCGCAAACAGGTCGCTCATATCGCCGCCGGTGGCAGCGCCCAAAAACTCGCTTTTGGCCTTTGACCAGGCGGCTCGCTTTTTGCTTCCCATCTGCTTCGCGCCCCTCTTCAAACGCTGGTATCATTGCTCAATCAAAGTGATACCAATAAACGTGAGGCCGCCGCGTGATGATCAGAAAAACCCTCGATACCGACATTCCCGCCGTCATGGCTATCTACGACGCTGCCCGCGCCTTTATGCGCGCGCATGGCAACGCCACGCAATGGCCCGAGGGCACGCCTTCTGCCGAGCAGCTGGCTGCCGATATCGCCGCCGGTGGCAGCTATGTGTGCGAAGTCGACGGTCGCGTGGTAGCGACGTTTGCCTTTTTACCGGGCCCGGACGGGTGCTATGACGTAATTGAGGATGGTCAATGGCGCAGTGACACTCCGTACGCCGTGCTGCACCGTGTGGCGTCCGATGGCGCCGTACACGGTATCGCGGCTGCGATGTTTGCCTTTGCCAAAGAGCGTGCCGATCACCTGCGTATCGACACGCATCAGGACAACCTGCCCATGCAGGGAGCCATTGCCAAGGCCGGGTTTAAGCGCGCCGGTATCGTATATGTGTCGGACGGTACGCCGCGCGTCGCGTTTGATTGGCTGCGCGAGGCATAAAGGCCGAGTCACATACCAGCGTTTCACCGAAATGAAAATGGCCCCGAGTGGGGCCATTTTTGGTAAAACGCGTTGTTGTGGGGCTCGCGTTGTTACTGCCCCAGATGAACCCGGGCAGACAAAAAGGGGAGGTGCCGGCTTTCGCAAGGCGCGAACCTACGAAAATCGCCGCGCGGCAACGCGGGGCGATGAGCTCGGTCGGGGGATAGGGCCCGCTTCGCCCGCCGGCCCGTAAATTGTATCATCCAGTGTGGAACGAGGGTGCCCGTTGCCGCGTGCGATGGGCTTGCAATAAGAGGAGAGCCATGTCGAAGCAAGCGGTCGCTGGAATCTTGGCGCATGTCGATGCCGGCAAGACCACGCTGGCCGAGGCCATGCTGTTTAACGCGGGCCGCATTCGCAAGCGCGGCCGCGTTGACGATGGCGACTCGCATCTGGATACGAACGAGATTGAGCGTGAGCGCGGTATCACGATCTTCTCGTCGCAGGCTGTGCTCGACCATGGTGACACCCACGTTATGCTCGTGGACGCTCCCGGCCATGTCGATTTTTCTGCCGAGGCGGAGCGCACGCTGCGTGCCCTGGACTACGCGATTCTGGTGGTAGGCGCCAACGATGGCGTACAGGGGCACACCGAAACCCTGTGGCGCCTGCTTGCGCGCTATGACATCCCGACGTTCATCTTCATCAACAAGATCGATTTGGAGAATCCCGGCCGCGATGTTTTGCTGGCACAGCTTGGGCAGCGTCTTTCCGAGGGCTGCCTGGATGCCAACGAACTGCTGGCGGGCGGTGCCGTTCAGGAAGACGCCGCTGCGTTAGACGAGGTGGCGCTCGACGAGTTTCTCGAGACGGGTGAGCTTTCCGTCGCGACGCTGTCGCGCATGGTTGCCGAGCGCAAGCTCTTTCCCTGTTTTGCCGGCTCGGCGCTCAAGGACCAAGGCGTGGACGAGCTGCTGGACGGCATATGCGCGCTGATGCGTGAACAGGCATGGCTTCCTGAGTTTGCCGCGCGCGTCTATCGTGTCAGCCGCGGGGATCGTGGCGAGCGCTTGGCTTGGGTTAAAGTGACCGGCGGCACGCTGCATGCCAAGCAGATGATTGACGGACGTTCCGGCGCCGAGGCATGGGAGCAAAAGATCGACCAGGTGCGCATCTATAACGGCGAGAAATACGAGCTTGCCCGGGAAGTTGCCGCTGGTGGCATCTGCGCCGTGACGGGTCTTGCGCACGTTCGCCCAGGGGACGCCCTGGGCGCGGAGCCCGCGGGCGATGCGCCCGTCATTGCGCCGGTCCTCACCTATACGGTGCTGCCGAACGAGCACGATGTCCATACGGTGTTCAAAGCACTGACTGAGCTGGCGGACGAGGATCCCATGCTCGGCGTAAACTGGAATACGCATCTTGAACAAATACATCTGCAGCTCATGGGGGCGGTGCAGCTCGAGGTCGTGCAGCGGGTGCTGGCCGATCGCTTCGGTCTTTCGATTGCGTTTGAGCCCGGCGGCATTCTCTATAAGGAGACTATTTCGCAGCCGGTTGAGGGCGTGGGCCACTTTGAGCCACTGCGCCACTATGCCGAGGTGCACCTGCGTCTGGAGCCGTTGCCAGCGGGTTCGGGCGTGCAGTTTGGCACCGTGACCTCGACCGATGAGCTCGATCTTAACTGGCAGCGTTTGGCACTCACCAACGCCATGGAGCGCGAGCACTTGGGCGTGCTGACCGGCTCGCCCATCACCGATATTCGCATTACGCTCACGGGTGGCCGCGCTCATGCCAAGCACACCGAGGGCGGCGACTTTCGCCAGGCCACGTACCGCGCGATTCGTCAGGGTTTGATGCAGGCGCGTGAGGCCGGCGCGGCCGTGTTGCTGGAGCCGTGGTACCACTTTGAGCTCGAGGTGCCGGGGGAGTGCGTGGGCCGGGCGCTCTCGGATGCCACGCGCATGGGTGCCGAGTACGAGCCGCCGACGATGGCGGGAGACCGGGCGAAGCTTGTGGGTCGCGTGCCGGCATCCGAAGTGCAGAATTACGCGCTAGAGGTGGCTGCCTACACGAGTGGTCGCGGACATCTGTACCTAGAGTTTGCCGGCTATGCGGCTTGCCATGATGCCGAGCGCGTCATCGAGACGGCCGCCTATGGGCCCGAGGCCGATCTGCCCAACACGCCCGACTCGGGCTTTTGCTCTCACGGCGCCGGTTACACGGTCAAATGGTACGACGTACCCGCCGCGGCGCACGTAAAGATCGATCCCGCCACCTTCCGCCCCTGGCGAGCAGCAGACGCCGAGTTTTTCGGCCACATGTGACAAAGTGACTGTTCCTTTGTCACATGCTATTGGTATAACTCGGTATAAGTTGGTATAACTATTACCAGGGTTTGCCAATCCGAGGAGGCCGACATGAATCCAAATCCCTTTAAGCCCACGGCTGGCAAGCAGCCTCCGATACTCATCGGCCGCGAGTCGGTCATCGAAGATTTCGAGGAAGGGCTCGATAACGGCGCCGGAGCGCCGGGTAGACTCATGCTCATTACGGGAAACCGCGGCTGTGGCAAGACGGTTCTCCTACGGGAGCTGCAACGTCTAGCCAATGAGCGTGGATGGGCGGTTGTCTCCGATTCCGCTTCGCTTGGCTTATGCGACCGCTTGGCCGACGCGCTTCGTTCGAATAAACCCGTTGTGACGTCAATGGAGTTCGGTCCGTCGTTTGGCCGGATGTCGGTCGAGGCGGCGCGAGCAAAGGGCGAGACGTTGCGAGGGCTGGTTAACGAGCGCCTCAAGAGGCTCGGTCCAGGCAAGGGCATACTGTTTGCGATTGACGAGGCGCAATCGGCGTCTATCGAGGAACTGGCGGCTCTTGCCGTTCTCTATCAGCAGGTGCTCGGAGATCAAGATGCCACGGGCTTGCCCGATAGCGACCAGCGCGGTCTTGCGCTGGCGTTCGCCGGCTTGCCCAGTATGGTTGATGACTTGCTCGAAGAGCCGAGCGTGACGTTTTTGCGGCGTGCCCAGCAGCGTACGTTGGGGGCGATATCTTTGCCCAAGGTGCGCGATTCGTATATCCAGACGGTCAAAGACGCTGGTCTTTACGTTGACGCGGAGACGGCGGACCTTGCGGCGCGCAAGAGCATGGGGCATCCCTACATGGTTCAGCTGGTGGGATATTACATGTGGCGGTCTGCTGTCCGGCGTGGCTCGCAGGTCATCGAAAGGCGCGATGTCGAGGATGGCCATGCGGATGCCGTCTCCGAGTTCTACGAAGCGGTTGACGCGCCCCTGTATTACGGGCTGCGCAGTCCACAGCGCCTTTTTATCGAGGCTATGGCGTTTTAAGAGAACAAACAGACTAGCATGGTTGATATCATTGATCTTTGTTATCGTTCCCAGAGCTGTGCGAGTAAATATCGCGCAATCCTGATTCGCGAGCGCGTCATCG
>RPYR01000005.1 GCA_008671285.1 Collinsella aerofaciens
ATCTCTTCGTTCTCGGACATGAGACTCCTTCTTGGCCCTCTCGGGCATCATCGCCCCATTCGCGGGGCCCGTCGCGCACTCTTTGCGCTTTAAACATTCATGCCTCTCGGCAAAACGTCCATTAGTTTATGGTGTCGCCATCCAATCTAGCTGCAGAATCTATGTGCACACATTAATGCGACATGTGCGACTCGCGACGAGCGTACACCAGCGACGCCACGAACCCGACCACGGCAATTACAGCCGCCACACGCACGGCAGCTGCAAATCCAATCGCCTGGGCAACGTCCGTCGCAGCGCCAGCGGCGTCGGCGGTCGCGGCAGAACTCGAGAGCAGACCGATAAACAGCGACGGGCCAAACGATGCGGCAATCATATTCCACGTGTTAAGCAATGCCGTTCCGTGAGGATGTTCAGCGGCGGGTAGCGTCTCCAAGCCGACCGTCTGCGAGGGGCTCAGCACCAAACCGACTCCGGCATACACCACAACGGTCAGCGCCACGACGACGCCGATGTTCATGCTTGCCGCCGTCATCGAGATGGCAGTCTGCCCCACGGCAATCAGGGCAAAGCCGACCGGCAGCAGCGGCCATGCACCACGGGCGTCCATCACGCGTCCGCCCACAATCGAGGTCACGGCGTTGCAGGCAATCGCCGGCAAAATGAGCAGGCCCGCAACAAGTGCGGTCATGCCGTATGCGCCCTCAAAATAGAGCGGCAACAAAACGCTCATCGAGAACGTCGTCATCATCGACACCACCACAAGCAGGCACGCAGGCCAAAAGCGAACGCTCGCCATGGGACGCACGTTAAGCACCGGATGCTCGAGCTTGAGCTGACGGGCCGCAAACAGGCCGAGCAGCACAACGGCGGCGAAGAGCGTCGCGATGCCGGTGGTCAGATTGGTCGAGAACTCGCCTACGGAATACACAAATGCCGTAATGCCGGCGGCGAGCAAAACAACCGACAGAATATCAAGCGTGGTGTTCGAGCGCTCTCCGACATTCTGAACGAGCTTTACGCCCGCCGCAGCGACCGCAATACCGCCCACCAGCGGCACTACGAACACCGCCCTCCAGCCAAATAACGTGCACATTAGACCGCTGATCACGGGTCCAAACGCCGGCCCTAGCGTAATGCAGGCGCCGCCCAGGCTCAGATACAGACCGAGCTTCTCGCGCGGGGCGCAAGACAGCACCACGTTCATCATGAGCGGGAACAAGATGCCCGATCCCGCAGCCTGCAAAATACGACTTGGCAGCAAAACGCTAAACGACGGAGCGACCAGGCACAGGACTTCGCCGGCGACCATACATCCGCATGCGAAAAATAACAGCTTGCGCGTCGAGAAACGGCCGGACAGGAAGGCCATGATGGCCGTAAAGATCGACGTCACAATCATGTAGCCCGAGACGAGCCACTGCGCCGTGGTGGCACTCACCGAAAAGGCCGCCATAATGTCGTGCAACGCCACGTTAATGATGTTCTCGTTAAACGCGGCAACAAAGGCTGCAATATACATTACGACGAGAATCGCCGCAGAGGCCGATGGCGTTACTTGAACTTGTTGCTGAGATTTGCTCCCCATGCATTTCCTTCCTCTTGGAACGACAGTCGCATCGCCCCAGAGGAACGGTCCAGGGCGAAAAATGAGCCCTAGACTTACGCCAGACGCCGTACACGACGAATCTGGCAACATGGTCCAACATCGAAAGATTGTAACGCGGACGCACAGCTTTCCTTCCGCGCTATTATTAAAAGTCCACGAAAGCATAAGACATGAGGAGCCCGCCATGATTAAGCCCATCATGAAATCCGAGTTCTTTTTGCGTCTGCCTTCCGAAGACGCGGGACCCGACGATGCCGCAACCGGGCAGGATCTCCTGGATACGCTCCACGAGCATGAGCACGAGTGCGTGGGCCTCGCCGCCAACATGATCGGCGTGCGCAAACGCATCATCTGCGTAAAGGACGGCAACAGGACACTCCTGATGTACAACCCTCAAATTCTTGAGCAGGTCAATGCCTATCAGACGAGCGAAGGATGCCTCTCGCTGATCGGCGAGCGTCCCTGTACCCGCTATCGCCGCATTAAGGTTGAGTATTTGGACGAGAACTTCGTCCACCGCATCAAAAACTTCTCGGGCTACACCGCCGAGATCATCCAACACGAAATCGACCACTGCAATGGCGTCGTGGTTTAGGCCACCTGCCAAAATGAGGGTACCGGAGGCCTCCCTATGGATATCAGCCGCTTTGGCGAATTCGCCATCTTAGCGCAGTCACGCACGTTTCTTGATGCGGCGGAACTGCTTTTCATGTCGCAATCAACCCTCTCCAAGCACATCATGGCAATGGAGCACGAACTCGGCTGCAAGCTCATCGATCGAAGCCAGCGCCACGTAACACTCACCGCGCAAGGTGAAGCGCTCCTCCCCTATGCGCAAAAAATTGCGACGCTTCAGCACCGCTATCTTGCCGCCATTCAAATAGGTGCAGGTGAGCCGCTCGAGCACCTCACCGTAGGTTCTATCCCCATTATGGCCCCTTATGGGATTACGGACGCCGTCATCGATTTTCAGCAGGCGAACCCCTCATATTCTGTCGAGCTCATCGAAGGCGAGGGCGACACACTCAAGCGCATGCTCCTACACGAGGACATTGACCTGGCCTTCATCCGTGACAGCGGCGCCATCGAGCCGGAGTTCAAAAAGATTCCCTTTACGACCGACCGGCTCGTGGCCGTCCTTCCGCTCGACCATCCACTCGCCGAATGTGACACCGTCGAGATAGACGACCTTATCGACGAGAATTTCCTCATGCTTCCCCAAGGCTCGTTCGTAAGCGAGCTCGTCCTTTCCCTTTGTCGCGAAGCTGGATTTGGCCCACGTGTTACGTTCACCGGCAAACGAGCCGAGAACATCATCTCTCTTGTCGCACGCGGCGCCGGCGTCTCATTCCTCATGCGCAAGCCGGCGGAATCGCTCGCCAGCGGAAAGGTAGCCCTGGTGCCGCTCGAGCCCGCGACGACCTCCGAGGTCAGGCTCTACCTCAAGCGAAACGCCGCGCACTCGCAGGCGGTCGTCTCGTTCATCGGCTTCCTCCCCTACCGTCAGCTCCTGCAGGGCGACCGTGCGTCTTCCACCGCGGCACGACCGTCATAATCCCTGCTGCTCCACAACCGCAGACTTGTGTCCGCAAACACGCTGACAACGGCACAAAACACAAATATGCCTCGGGCGGCACGTCGCCGTCCGAGGCATATTTAGTTAAAGTGCGCAGACAGACTAGTCCACCGAGATGTTGAGCGCCTTACCGCCCTCGTCCTTCCTGGTACCGATCACCATAGCGGCGACAAGAGCCAGAACGAAAGCGACCACACCGGAGATGACAAGGCCGATAAAGCCCATGTCGATGCCGGCAGGGTTAATAAAGCTCGGAAAACCGAGCGGGCCGGAGGCACCGAAGGCATAGAGTTTGGCACCCATGAGGCCGGCAATGGCGCCGCCTACACCAGCGGAAATAAAGGTTGCCCACATAAGACGCTTACGCGGCAGCAAGATGGCGTAAAGCGCAGGCTCGTTGACACCGAAAATCGAAGAGACAAGGGCGGGAATGTTGACGGCAGCATTTTCCTCGGAGTCCTTGGTTCGGATGACCATGCCAAGCACAGCACCGGCGATGGCACAACCGCCTGCATACACGAGCGGGTTAATGAGGTCATAGCCGTAGGTTGCGACATCGAGAAACCACAGCGGGATGATACCCCAGTGCAGGCCGAACATGACGAGCAGGCTCCAGAACGTGCCGATGACGAAGCCGGCGATGGCGGGCTGGAAGTTGATGAGCATCAAGATAATCTGGGCAACGATGTTGGAGAGGACCGTCATGACCGGACCGACCACAAGCAGGCCAAGGATGCCGCAAATGAGGAGCGTCAGGATGTTGGAGAAGAACGAGCTCACAAGCGCGGGCAGCGCGTTAGAAAGGGCCTTGTGCACCTTGGAGGCAATCCAGACGATAAAGATCGCAGGCAGAATCGTCGATGAGTAATTCTGCATGATCAGCGGGATGCCAAAAATATCACCGTAGACATTGGACTCGAAGACCGTGCCGGCGCCGAGCGTGTAGAGCGGATCTCCGCCCATAAGGGCAACGAGCGTCGGGTAGACGAGGATACCACCGAGCGCCATTCCCATAACGGGCTTAAGTCCGAACTTCTTGGCCGACGTCCAGCCAATGATTAGCGGAAAGTAATAGAAGACCGAATCTCCGATTGCCGAGAGCGTCACATACGTATTGCTGTCCTTGGCAAGCCAACCGGCAACCGTGCAGAGCGCGAGCATCGACTTGATAAAGCCACCGGCCATAAGCACGCCAAGAACCGGTTGCAGAATCTCGGAGATGATGGCCAGCAGACGCGAGAATGGATCGCCCTTTTTGACGTCGTCGCCTTCATCGATATCGAGTGCGGGTTTGGAGTCGAACCCGCCAATCTGAACAAGGTCGTTGTAGACGGCCTCGACAGTGGCACCAATCACGACCTGATACTGTCCGCCGGCCTGGATGACGTCAACGACGCCCTTCGTCGCCTTAAGCTCATTAGTCTGGGCGAGCGATTCATCCTTGAGGTGGAAGCGGAGACGCGTAATGCAGTGGCTCACGTCTAACACATTGTCTCGACCACCGACCTTTGTGATGATTTCATCGCAAAGCTTCTGGTATTTCATGGAATTCTCCTTTTTCTGAGCGGGGTATAGCATCGATTTCATGCCTCCGTAGTCGACGTGGGAGGGCAAGGAACCCGCTTCCCCCTTTGAAATCCGCGGACGCACGTACGCCCGGGATGGGAAACGGCAGAGAAGATGGAAGATGCCGATCACATGGCAGCGAGCCTCATTGGCCCATGTCACGCAATCAGGCCTACAGACGCGAATCTGCTGCGCCGAGAAGTCTCGTCGTCTGGCAGAACTTGTCACACAGACGTTCCGGTTCGCCCTGGGGAATCTGAGTACGCTCGGTCTCAAAGGAGAGGCCGTACTCGCGTGCCGGAAGGAAATACTCGAAATAGCCGTTGGTGTAACCGCAAACTATTCCCTCGACCGGGCATTCGCGCTTCATGCGAATACCCAAGTCGCTGCCGAGCTCACTCGGGAACACAAAGAGATGCAGGCCGCCCAGACTGATGACGGCACACTTAAGCGTGAGCGAAAAGTCGTCATGAGCAACGGTGTGATAGAACGTCTGAGGCTCGATGCGGTCAAGAACGACCTCGCGATCGAGCTTGATCTGGGAAATCGCCTCGGCAAGACCGGTCGAAACGCGCTCGGCCTCGGGAATGCCGCGTCCCTGGCGAAAATTGCGGTCGCTACAGTCGCCAGCAGCACCGACGACCATGGCCGGATAGTAACCAAGACTCTGAGCGAGCTTTTTGCCGGTAAGACCGGCGAGTTCGCTCGTGAGCTCCGTGCAGTCGGGTCCGACACAGGCAGAATGCACCGCCCAGTTCACAAAGCCCGCAAATGGCTTGCCTTCGGTATCGAAGAACGATACGACAATGACCTCATTGTCGGCGAGTTCACCTGGGATGATGCGGTTGTCGTAGAAACCGGTGATGACCTGCTTGCCCAAGCGACAAATCGCGGGCTGTGCGTTGGCGCGGCACTCCTCAAAGCATTGGCAAATGGTATCGAGGAACCAGCGGTAGTAGTTCTCGTCGAATTTTCCCGTCCACCAGCTGCGGTGGTAAGCGACGATTGAAGTATGGTCGTGCGTCGCCGAGAGCAGGACGCAATCACGGTCAATGCCGTAGCGCTCGGCGAGCATTGTCTTGACTTCCTCGGCCATGCTTTCCTCGAATTCGAGGACATCGGCATTAAAGAGAAACACTTCACGTTCGCCTTGCTGGAAGAGGATGGCGTTGGCGAAGACGTCGTCATGGACGCCTGTCGCAGGCTCAAGACGGTTGGGAAGATTGCGGTAGCCAATCAGGTAGATGTCGCCCTGTGGGGTGATTTTGCGGCGCGCGTGTCCAATGTTCATGCACGTTCTCCTTCTGTGTCACGCCGCATTCAAGGCGGCAATGATGATTTCGACGAGGCGCTCATGGGATCCGGCGGTAAAACCGGAGTTCATGGCCTCATAGGTGATCTTTTCGTACGCGTCGGGAGCCGGTAGGTACTTCTGTCCGCCGTTGACGAGCGTGGCAAAGAACACAGAGCCGGACCGGGCGGCGCGCACAGTGGCGCCGAATGCACTCGAGACCTCGGGTTGTACGCCGACAAGCTCGACGTTTCCCAGCCGGAGCAGATAGACCCTCGTGCGCTGCTCGCCAGCGGCATGAAACTCATACGTTCGGTGCGGAGCCAAAGAGTGAAAATCGGCGCGTGTCTGAGCGGGCAGGAGAACGTCGACCGTGCGGGCATCGATGCCGGTAGCGTCATCCTCACGCGCCATGCGAGCGGCCTCGATCAAAGCATTGCCCAAGGCCTGCCCCTGCTGGTGCAGCATGCGGTATCCGTCCTCATGGGCATCGACCGTCTGCTTAACGCCGGCCGCATCGAACATGACGTTCATGGCGCGCTCCGCCGGACCTTGGTCGCCCGCGGCGCCTGGCAGCAACAGGGCAACGCCGCCCAGCTCGCGCTCGAGTGACATGGCGGCAAAACCAAAGAGGTCTCCGCTCGCCATGCGCCTCCCCTCGGAGTCGCGCGACCCGTCGAGCACGGAGGACTGAACGTCCGCCGTCGCGAGCACGGCAACATACTCGCCCCCGGCATCCCTTATGGCGAGTACGGGCATCGTGTGGTCGGCAAACCCCCTGGGATTCGAGCCCAACCACCAGCCGGCAGGCGTCTCAATGTCGCGATTAACGTTCACGGGGCATTCGCCCTCCACAGTGGCGAGCGTGGCAGAGTGAATGCCCGCAACAGCGCGCTCGACAGCCGTGCGGGCGGCAGCGACGAGCGCTGCGCGATAGCGCTCGTTGCGATTGCGGGTAGCATCGTCGGCAAGATGCCCGGGAGTGCGGACGTGAGGCATGGAAAACGTGTGGGTAGGAACCACCCAAGAATAAGCACCGCTGCAATTGGCGGCATCCTCAACAACCTCACGCAGATCGGCGAGTAGAGCCGGAGCGATCGAGGTGACCTCAAGCGAAAGGACGCAGGCGCGTCGCCCCGTCCCCTCGATGATAAGGGCACGGGCGAAGACCTCATGACGGAGTTCGTCGAAACCGTCGAACGGCAACACGTCCCCAAGATCGATGGCCACACGAGCGGCCCCAGCCCTCATCTCTCCTTCGCCCATGGCAGATACTCCCCTCTGATTGCCGCCCACTCGACACCGTACAGTTGCTGCGCCGTACCGCCAAGCACAAGGTCGCTGTCTGTATCGCTCAGATTTGCAGCGCGAACGCAGGCGACACCCTCGGTGAGCCACTCGCGTTTGACGGGATAGCTCGTGCCAAAAACAATATGGTCTGCACCCAGCACGTCAACCGCGCAGGCGAGGAGTGTCTTGC
Source organism: Collinsella aerofaciens (assembly GCA_008671285.1). The sequence continues at coordinate 7,523 of RPYR01000005.1, forward strand.
CCCAAGGCTGGGCATGGGACATGTCGAAATAGATGTTGTTCTCGAGGTGCCTGGAAACGGTCTCGGTATCGACCTGAAAACGGCCAGAAGCATCAGGGCGCTTGGGACCATGAGGCAGCAGCATCTCCTTGAACGCAAAGTATGCGCCGCCGAGCATGGAGTGGACCATCTTGATATTGGGATAGCGCTCAAAGAAATCACCAAAGATCTCTCGGCCGATCGCCGTAGTTTGGTCGACGCAGCGGCCATAAGAGCGGCGAAGGTTGTCGTACGCGAGAAGCGACTCGTTCTCGACCGGCACGGGAACATGGTGCACGTAAACGGTGACATGGCGTTCGTTCAGGTGCTCGAAAAAGCTCGAGAAGACCTGGTCGTCGAGATAGCGCTTGCCGTAGTGAGCGCAGAGCTGCACGCCCGCAAAACCATCGTCGAGCCTGCGGTCGAGCTCCTCCAAATTCGCTTTGGTGCCAAAGGGCGGCACGGCGACAAGCGGAATCAGACGGCCATTTGACGCCTTCGCGTCAGCAGCCATACCGTCGTTGAAACGCCGGCACATCTCGAGCGACATCCACTCGTGGCAGCCGGGGAGCTTGAGGATCGCCTTGTCGACCCCCGCCTCATCCATATCGGCCAAGCGCTTCTCGAGGGTGTAGTCGCCCTCAATGTAGTTAAGACCCGGAGAACCGGCAGGCATCTCGATCACGATCTGTCGTTTGCCGGCGGAATTCATGGTCAGATAGCCTTCGGTGTCATAGGCGCGGGGTACCTCGGCCAAAAACTGTTCGCAGAGCGTCTCGTCATGAAAGATGTGCTCGTCGAACCAGTAGGAATTTGCATCGATAATCATTGGTTGGAACCGCCTTTCATCTTGTTGAAAACATTCTAGAAAAGCAGGTACCCGGACATCAATTCCAGCTTAAGCCTACTGTATTCCATTTTGGAATAGAACTTACCGCTCACACGCGAACCTCGCCCGCTCAACGAGACAAGCGCTAACAGCACGGGCTTAGACAAAAAACGGTCGGCCCGCATCCGTTGCGGGCCGACCGTTTCATTACAGGCTACCTTTGCCGTTACGCCTGGCGGTAGTGATCGAAGAAGTCGGCGAGGTCTTCGAGGGACTCTTTGAGCACTTCCATGCGCGGCAGGTACACGATACGGAAGTGGTCGGGCTCAGCCCAGTTGAAGCCGCCACCGCGCGTGATCAGGATCTTCTTCTCGTGCAGCAGGTCGAGGGCAAACTGTTCGTCATCGGTGATGTTGAACTTCTTCACATCCATCTTGGGGAAGATGTAGAACGCCGCGCGCGGCTTAACCACCGAGATGCCGTCAATCTTGCTGAGCGCCTCATACACAAAGTTGCGCTGCTCGTAGACACGGCCGCCAGGACGGATGTAGTCGTTAACGGACTGATGTCCGCCGAGTGCCGTCTGAACGATCGACTGAGCCGGCACGTTGGAGCACAGGCGCATGTTGGAGAGCATGTTGATGCCCATGATGAAGTCGCTCATGCAGCGCTGGTTGCCCGAAAGCACCATCCAGCCAATACGATAGCCCGCGATCATGTGCGACTTGGACAGACCGCTAAAGGTGACGCAGGGCAGGTCGGGGGCGAGCGAGGCAATCGAGACGTGCTCGTAGCCGTCCATGCACAGGCGGTCGTAGATCTCATCGGCAAAGATCATCAGCTGATGCCTGCGTGCAACCTCGACGATACCCTCGAGCACCTCGCGCGGATAGACGGATCCCGTGGGGTTGTTGGGGTTGATGATGACGAGAGCCTTGGTCGCGCTCGTAATCTTGGACTCCATATCCTCCAAGTCGGGATACCAATCCGCCTGCTCATCGCACAGATAGTGCACAGGATGACCGCCGGCAAGGGTTGCGCACGCCGTCCAGAGCGGATAGTCGGGGCTGGGGATCAGAATCTCGTCGCCATTGTCGAGCAGTGCGTTCATCGAAAGCTGAATGAGCTCGGACACGCCGTTGCCCGTGTAGATATGCTCCATCTGAACGTTGGGCAGGCCTTTGATCTGCGAATACTGCATGATCGCCTTGCGCGCAGAGAACAGGCCGCGCGAGTTGGAATAGCCTTCGCAGTCGGGCAGCTGCTGGCGCATGTCCTTGATGACCTCATCGGGCGTGCGGAAACCGAAGGGCGCCGGGTTGCCGATATTGAGCTTGAGGATGCGCTCGCCCTCGTCCTCCATACGGGCAGCCTCGTCGACGACGGGACCGCGCACGTCATACAGGACGTTATCGAGCTTGGTGGATTTAGAAAAAGTACGCATGGTGGTGCTCCTTGCAATTTGAGCTGAGGGATGGGGTTCGGGCTTGGAATCGTTGCGGGGTGATGATGCCTCGCCTTGATCGGCGTCGCCGGCAAGCAGCCAGGTAACATCAACCTCCAAAATACGGGCGAGCAGCTCAGCCACATCGCGCCGCGGGATCGTCTTGCCGCTCACATATTGGCTCATCTGACTCTTGCCGAGTTTTTTGCCGAGCATCTCCGATGCGCGGATCACGTCCGACTGGCGAACGTCGCGATCGGACATAGCCTGTCGCAGGCGATCGCTAAACGTCTCTTGGGCCACTAGAACCTCCTTGCTGGCAAAGTTCAATTTATAGAACACGAATTGAACCATGGTTCAATTTAGCAAGCAGTATAACGCCGTACCTCATTCGAAAGTTCAATTTCATAAGAAAATGTATCGGACTCCGAAATCTGCCCAAAGCAAACAATGGCGTGTACACGTTTAGAGGTATTCGAGAAAACGGACGGCGGCAAGCGAAACATCGGCCGTTCGATATATGGCGTTGATCTGCCGATGGGGATGTCCCTCGAGCGAACGCACGGCAACATCGAACTGACAACGGCGCAAGATGAGCGCGGGAAGAATGCTCACGCCCAGGTCGTCCTCGACCATAGCCATAATCGCATAATCATCCCAGGTCGACAGCTTGGAGCACACCGTCAGCCCCGCCCGACGGAACAGCGGCGTAATCTCGTCATCGGTGCCGCGTTCTAGCAGAATAAACTGCTCGTTGGCCAAATCGGCAAGGGAAACGACCTCCGCGGTGGCAAGCGAGGAGTCCGCTGGCACCACGGCCATCAGCTCGTCTTGCACCAACGGTCGCGACGCCATGCCGGCGCCGCGTGGCTCGCGCGGAATAAAGCCCAGGTCGCAGCGGCCTTCCGCCACCCATTGCTCAATCTCGGAGTAATCACCCATCAGCAGCTCGTAATCGACATCCGGATGATCGGCGCGAAAGCGCGCAATCACCGGCGGCAGCACGTGGGTCGCCACACTCGAAAACGTACCGATGCAGATTTTGCCGCGCATGAGTCCACGCATCTCATCCACCCGTCGCTGCAGGCGGCCAAACTCTTCGCATAACGCCTCGACTGCCGGCATGACCTGCCGCCCGTCGGCAGAAAGCACCACGCCCTCTCGGCTGCGATCAAGCACCTTAAAACCCCAGTCTGCCTCAAGGTCGCCCACCATGCGGCTCACGCCCGACTGCGAATAGCTCAGCCGCTCTGCAGCACGCGTAAAGCTGCCGGCACGCACCGTCTCGAGCAGCACTTGCATCTTTTGGATATTGGTCTCCACGGCACGTCCCCACCCTTGCATGAGTTTTTGTCATGTTTTCCATGCATTATATTCGCTTTTCTTCTAAAGCCAGTTCACACATAGTGAACATGTTCGGATATAGAGGGGATGTCAGCGCATGAACAACGGACTGTTTACATACTTAGCAGCATTACTGTTGTTTGGCTCTAACGGCATCATCGCCGCAGCTATCGCACTGCCGAGCTCCGATATCGTGCTGCTGCGCACTTTTCTGGGAACCCTCTCGCTTGTAACCATCCTCGCCACTACCCAACACCATAAGTTGCAGGCGCCATCTCGTCCCCGCGAAGCCGCGGCCCTCCTCCTCTCGGGAGCTGCGCTGGGCGCCAGCTGGATTTTTCTGTTCCGCGCCTACCAGACGATCGGCGTCGGCGTATCCTCGCTGCTGTACTACTGCGGCCCCATCATTGTCATGGCGCTCTCCCCGCTCATCTTTGGCGAAAAGCTGACCGGCGGCAAAATCGCCGGCTTTGTCGCCGTTGCTTGTGGCGCTTTTCTCATTGCAGCGCAAGGTCTAGGCGGCAATATGCCCATTGCGGGCATCGTCTGTGGAATCGCCTCGGCCTTCTGCTATGCATTGATGGTCATCGCCAGCAAGGGTGCGCCGCACATCGAGGGCCTCGAGAACTCCGCGCTCCAGGTGAGCGCCGCCTTTGTGACCGCACTGGTCCTCACGCTCATCACGCAGGGCGCTCCCTCGTTCCTGTCCGCCGGCGTCGCCGCCAGTATTGATTGGCGCGCCGTCGCTATGCTCGGCGTCGTCAACACCGGCATTGGTTGCCTGCTCTACTTTAGCGCCGTCGCCAAGCTGCCCGTCCAGACCGTCGCCGTCGTCGGCTACCTCGAGCCGCTTTCGGCGGTCGTGTTCTCGGCCGCCCTTTTGGGTGAAGCCATAACACCGCACCGCCTGATGGGCGCCGCGCTTATCATCGGCGGCGCGATTTTTTGCGAACTCGCCGGCAAACGCGCAAACGCCAAGGCTGGCATCGCCCAGACAGCACGTGCTTAAAAGCCCCTGCTTTGAAATGCTACCTGCGTAGATAAATAATCCCCAGCTGGGGATTATTGTCTAAAATAACCTGATGTGCCAAACTGCTCTTGTATGTATAAAGACGGCATAAAGGTTATCTGTCCTAGACAGATAACCGGATGTCTAAGGGAGTCCACGTGGCACACAACAAACTGGAGGCAAGCCCCCAAGACCAGCGTGGTCAAGGCGGGCACGGAGCCATCCCCCTCTCCGCTGGCATGCTGCTCGTAACGCTCGGCGTCGTCTATGGCGACATCGGCACGAGCCCCATGTACACCATGAAATCAATCGTCGCCAACAACGGCGGCATCGGTACCGTCAGCGAGGACATGATCCTGGGCGCGCTTTCGCTCGTCATCTGGACCATGACACTCGTGACCACGGTCAAGTACGTGGTAATCGCCATGAAGGCCGACAACCACAACGAAGGCGGCATCTTCGCCCTGTTTAGCCTGGTGCGCAAGGTGGCACCGTGGCTGATTCTCCCCGCCATGATCGGCGGTGCGGCGCTGCTCGCCGACGGCATCCTCACCCCCGCTGTCACGGTTACCACGGCCATCGAGGGTCTGCGCACCATCGAATGGGGCCATGCGCTGCTGGGTGACGGCCAGACCAATGTGATCATCATCACCATCATCATTATCTGTGGTCTGTTTGCCATGCAGCGCGCCGGCACCTCGTCAATCGGCAAGCTGTTCGGCCCGCTTATGACGCTATGGTTCCTGTTCCTGGCGGGCGCCGGCCTGTTCAACATGCTCGGCAACCTGTCCATCCTACGCGCGCTCAACCCCATCCGCGGCATCATGTTCCTGTTCTCGCCCATCAACCACTCGGGCATCATGGTGCTCGGCTTCGTCTTCCTGTCGACGACTGGCGCCGAGGCGCTCTATTCGGACATGGGTCACGTGGGCAAAGCTAACATTTACGCATCCGGGCCGGTTGGTAAGGCGGCCCTCCTCCCCAACTATCTGGGTCAGGGAGCTTGGCTGCTCGCCAATAACTCCAACCCCCCGATGCTCGCGATGAATTTCGGCAACCCGTTCTATAGGAGGCTTCCCGAGCCCCTGCGCCCCTGTGCCATTGTGCTTTCGGCCGTGGCGGCCATCATTGCCTCGCAGGCGCTCATCACCGGCTCGTTCTCGCTGGTAACCGAGGCAACGCGCCTCAACCTTATGCCGCACCTGCGCATCCACTACCCCAGCGACACCAAGGGTCAGCTCTATATTCCGCTCGTCAAC
>RPYR01000236.1 GCA_008671285.1 Collinsella aerofaciens
GCCCTGTTGGATCAGCTGGCTATTCAAGGAAATCCCCTTTACTCGTGAACGATCTCGACATGGACGATCTCGTCGCCGGCACGCAGCTGCGAAATCACATCGAGACCCTCGACCGTGGTACCAAAGACGGTGTAACCGGAATCGAGGTTATGCTGGGCACCCAAGCAGAAGTAGAACTGCGAACCCGCGGAATCGGGATCCATGGAGCGTGCCATGGCAAGGGCACCATCGACATGGCTGTTGCGCGGATTGGTGGCAAACTCGCCCTTGATGCAGTAGCCGGGGCCACCGGTACCGGGCATGCCGTCGGGGCCCTCAAGACCGGCAGCGACGTCGGCGCCGGACATATCGCGGGTATTGGGGTCGCCGCCCTGGATGACAAAACCGGGCACATAGCGATGGAACTTAAGGCCATCATAGAAGCCCATCGTAGAAAGCTCGCAGAAGTTCGCGACATGAATGGGAGCGCCCTCGCCGTCAAACTTGACCTTGATGGTACCCTTCGACGTCTCGATAACGGCGCACTCGTCGCCGGCAAGCTGATACTCGGGCGTGTAGAGCTCTTTCTTAAAACCAAACATGTGGTTCCTTCCTCGTGCGTTTAAAGCATATTTGTACGAATTGTAGCAATAAGCATGCGCTTACATCAATTGCGCACGTAGGTTATGCCGACTATGGCGAACTAATTTTAGGAACGCTGCTGCGGCTTCCAGGAGCCCACGTTGGCGTCGTACTGATTAAGCGCGCTGTTGCCACCCTGAGCGATGGGCGCCAGGATCTCGCTTTGGTGAGAACTCATCGACTCGCCATCGGGAATGGCCAGCGAGATGTCCCAACTCTGGCAGATCACGTCGACGCGCTCATACATCCACTCGGCAAGCTGCTTTAAGTGGGCAATGTCGTCCGCATAGACCGTATCGTCCTGGTACTTAAGGTTGCTGAGCTCATCTTGCGTCTTTTTAATCTGGTCGCGCAGGGCGTAAGCACTCTGCGACAGCTCCTGACGGGTGGACAGCGGCGTTCGGAGATAGCCGTTGTTAAAGGAATCGATGACCTCGCCGATCTGGTCCTCGTCACCGTAGGACACGATGGTCTGATACAGACCGTCGAGCCTGGTATAGAGCTGATCATCGGTCAGCACGGTTTCTTCCTGGACCACCTCGGCAGAATCGTCTTGCTTGGTATCGTCCTCAGTCGCCTCGCCCTTTTGGCGCGTGGGGAAGGTGGTTTGTGCAGCTTGGCCAAACTGGTCGTAGAAGCCAGGCATGACACCCATGGGATCGGTCGTCACGAACCAATAGGCACCGCCGCAAACGACGGCAAGTACCGCGATGACGATGAGCGGCTTGGGGATATGACGCTTGTGCTTGTGATAGGCGTCCTCGTCGGGATGCACTTTGCGCTTGGGTTTTTGAGCATCGTCGTGCAGGGAAACGGGCGTGGGAATATCGACCTTGGGGATACCGAAATCCTTATCGAAAGCCGGCAGCACGCAGGTCTCGTTAGGATCGGCGGCGTCCGAAAGAACCGCGGCAGCCGAGGCGGGCGCATGAGGCACCTCGGTATCGATCTGCTCTTGCGTTAGGCGCGGAAAGCCCGCCGTGTGGCCCGCTGCCAGGTCGGATGCGGCCGCGTCCTCGGAGAGGATACCCGGAGCGGGGCGTCCGCATTTGGGACACGTACGATCGTGCGGAGAAAGACGGGCACCGCAGCCCTCGCAGAACACGAACTCGGTGTGCTCGGGGCCATCGCCCGGACCCACATAGGCGTTGCAGTAGGGGCAGAACGAGGCGCCGTCCTCGATAGTCTTAAGGCAATGCGGGCAGATCACGGCATCCTCTTTTCGAAGCAATTCAAACAATCGAGGTTAGAGCATAACATCGCCACGGCCCCACAGGAGCAAGGCACCAATTCAACATCGCCAGGGCGCGTAGTTACTTCTTCTTTTTGCTTGGCATCGAGACTTTGATGCCTTGGGCGGACTTGGTCACGCGAGAGCGCTTGGCTCCGGTACTCCTCTTTTTCTTGGGCTGGGCCTGGGCCACGCCCTCGAGTGCACGGGCCTCGGCCTCGCGAGCGGTGCGATCTTCGCGGCGCTGCGCCATGTCGGCGGCGACGCGCTTGGCAAAACGCTCGGCCGTCGAACCCGTCGAGCTCACCTTGCCGCCACCGCGACCCAGGTGGACGCGCACACCACGGCCAAAACCAGTTGCGGCATGACGACGACGCGGCTTGAGCGAATCCATCATCGTGGCGAGCTTAAAGAACACCGAGCAGGTAAAGACCACGATAACAGCCAAGATAACCATCTGGCCCATCGACAGGTTGGCAATAGACAGCAGCTCCGGGAATCCGATAACGCCCACCAGGATGCCGGCGACTACAAACACAAAGAGCACCACACGTAAGGGCGTGAGAGGCTGCGAGATGCGCCAGATTAGGCTGACGCTCGCCGCGCACGACGTAAGCAGGCACATCGTAGACAGCGAGAGCTGGCTAAAGCCAAACACGCGCGCCACAAAGATATCGAGCGCCGCAGCCAAAATGACCGCAATCGACGCCGGCAGTGCACGCTTGAGTACGTTGCTCAAAAACGCACCCTTCACACGAGCATTGTTGGGCTCCAGGCCCAACACAAAGCCCGGCGCGCCGATGCAGAAGAAGTTAATGAGCGTCATCTGGATGGGCTCGAAGGGGTACGGCGGCAGCGCGATACACAGCGCCGCCAGGCCCATCGAGAACAGCGTCTTGGTCAGGAACAGTGAGGCCGAACGCTGCAGGTTGTTGATGGAGCGACGGCCCTCGGCCACCACGGCGGGCATCGAGGCAAAATCGTTGTCGACGAGTACGATCTCGGCCACGTTGCGCGCGGCATCGGAGCCGGCCGCCATGGCGACGGAGCAGTCGGCCTCCTTGAGCGCCAGCACGTCGTTGACGCCGTCGCCCGTCATGGCCACGGTGTGCTCGCGGCGCTTGAGCGCCTGCACGAGCTCGCGCTTCTGCTGCGGGGTCACACGACCAAAGACATGGTAGCGGTCCACTGCGGCATCGAGCTTGGCCGGCGTATCGAGCGTCGTGGCGTCCACATAAGCGTCCGCCCCCGGCACGCCCACCACGCGCGCGATCGACGACACCGTACGTGGGTCGTCGCCGCTGATCACGTTGAGGGTCACGCCCTGCTCGTTAAAGTAGCCGATGGTCTCGGCCGCCGAGGTACGAATCTCGTCGCGGATGGTCACAAATCCCACGGGCTCGGCCTCGCCCACCATATCCCCATCGGGCGTAAAGCCGTCCACGCGCGCCACCACGAGCACGCGGCAGGTATCGGCAAGCTCGGCGACACGGTTCTCGACCTGCGAAAACACACGCTCCGAAAGCACAAACTGCGCGGCGCCCATCACATAGGAGCCCTGCGCAAACGAAGCGCCGCTCCATTTTTTAGACGACGAGAATGGAATGACCGACAGCGGCTCGGACACCTCGACCGGGCGATCGGCGTAATAGTTGAGCAGCGCCTGGCATGTCTCGTTGGCATCGGCCGAGGTCGCACGTGCCACGTTAGCCAGCGCAAAATCGAGCACTGTGGTATCGACGGGAACAGCCGCCTCGTCCGAGTCCACGCCAAAGCCAACACCCTCAACAGGCAGCGGGTAGGTGCCCTCGACCTCCATACGACCCGAGGTAATGGTGCCCGTCTTGTCCAGGCACAGTACGTCGACGCGAGCGAGCGTCTCGATGCAGTAGAGCTGCTGCGCCAGCACCTTGCGGCGGGCCAGGCGCACCGTGGCGATGGCGAGCACCGACGAGGTCAGCAGCACCAGGCCTTGCGGGATCATGCCCAGCAGGGCGCCCACCGTGGACAGCAGCGCCGACGAAGGCACATGACCAGCCAACAGCTCGGAGAAGCACCATGAAAGCGCACTATCGCCCGGGGTTCCCGCGGCATCCCACAGCTCGCTCACACTCGAGGCAAACAACGCCAAACCGAGCGGGATCATGATGATGCTCACAAAGCGCACGATGGCGTTAAGCGCGTTCATGATCTCGGAATTGACCTTTTTGACGTATTTGGCCTCGTTATTAATTTTGGCCACGTAGTTGTCGGCGCCGACATGGATCACGCGGGCGCGCAGCAGGCCCGAGTCGATAAAGCTGCCGCTCATGAGCTCGGAACCGGGCTGTTTCTTAATAAGGTCGCTCTCGCCCGTCAGCAAGCTCTCGTTCACGAGCGCCTCGCCCGAAACCACCACGGCGTCAGCGGGAATCTGGTCGCCGCGCCCCAGGCGGATGATGTCGTCGAGCGCGATCTGGTCCAAGTCGAGCTCCACCTCGGCACCGTCGCGCACCGCGATGGCCTTCTTAGAGGTCAGCAGCGTGAGCTTATCGACCATCTTCTTGGACCGCATGGATTGAATGACGCCAATAGCGGTATTGAGGAACACCACAAACAGGAACGTCAGGTTCTTAAATGAACCGGTCAAAATGACCAGGAAAGCCAAGATCACGTTGATCAAATTGAACAGCGTGCAGAGGTTCTCGATGATGAGCTCTTTGACCGACTTGGTCTTGAGCTCCATGTTGCGGTTGATCTTACCGGCGGCGATGCGCTCCTCGACCTCGGCGGTCGAGAGTCCGCGCTCGATATCCGTTGCTGCCATACCACGTCCCATCACGTCGCGTCGGTATAAGAAAAACCGCCCGGACCATGCGAGGTTCGGACGGTCTTACGTTCGATGGTGCCCCATGTTGGATTCGAACCAACGGCCTTCTGCTCCGGAGGCAGACGCTCTAATCCCCTGAGCTAATAGGGCCAACGTTTGGCATTATACCCAAGTGCACCACGGGCTATCAAAATAAAAGAAAAAGCTTTGCAATTCCGAGGAAGACGAGGCGCAACGGCCCACTTTAGAAGGCAAAAGCGAGTCAGATAGTATAAACTCACATGCACCATATACACGGCTCGCGATGCGGGCCGTTTTTGCAAAAGTTATCCATCGAGGTGAGAGGCACACCATGATTGCAATTTTAAAGCAGAGCGCCAGCGACGATGCCGTAAGCCATATCGTCAGCTGGATTGAGAAAAAGGGGCTGAAGACCGATGTCTCGCGCGGCGAGAACGAGACGATCATCGGCCTGGTGGGCGATACGACCAAGATCGACCCGTTCCTGCTCGAGTCCATGGATGTCGTCGAGCGCGTGCAGCGCGTCTCCGAGCCGTTCAAGCGCGCAAATCGCAAGTTCCACCCCGAGGACTCCGTCATCGACTGCGGCCACGGCGTCAAAATCGGCGGCGACCAGTTCCAAGTCATCGCCGGCCCCTGCTCCGTCGAGGGCGAGAACCTCATCCGCATCGCACGCCGCGTAAAGGCCGCCGGCGCCACGATGCTGCGCGGCGGTGCCTACAAGCCCCGCACCTCCCCCTACGCCTACCAGGGCATGGGCCCCGCCGGCCTCGACCTGCTGTGCGAGGCGTCTGCCGAGCTCGACATGCCGATCGTCACCGAGATCATGGACCCACGCGACGTGCAGGTCTTCCTGGACAAGAAGATCGACGTCATGCAGATCGGCGCCCGCAACGCCCAGAACTTCCCCCTGCTCAAGGAGGTCGGCAAGACCCAGACCCCGATCCTGCTCAAGCGCGGCATGTCCGGCACGATCGATGAGCTGCTCATGGCCGCCGAGTACATCATGAGCGAGGGCAACGACAACGTCATCCTGTGCGAGCGCGGCATCCGCACCTTCGAAACCCGCACCCGTAACACCTTCGATCTCAACGCCGTGCCGGTGCTGCACCACCTGTCGCACCTGCCTGTCGTTGCCGACCCCAGCCACGCCACCGGCTACACCCGCTACGTTGAGCCCATGGCGCTCGCCGCGACCGCCTGCGGCGCCAACGGCCTGGAGATCGAGGTCCACGACGAGCCCAGCCGCGCATGGTCCGACGGCGCTCAGGCCCTCACCCCCGACCAGTTCGACGACACCATGCGCCGCATTCGCGCCATCCGCGAGGTCGTCTGCCAAGAGACCATGGAGTAGCCCATGGGTACGGTGAGAAACGCGCGCGTTAACCAGGGCGGTCCCAAATGCGCGGGCATCGTTGGCCTGGGCCTCATCGGCGGCAGCTTTGCCCGCGGCTATGCGCAGGCGGGCGTTCGCGTGCTGGCCTGGGACCCCGATGATGATGTCATGACGGCCGCCAGCATGGGCACTGTCGCCGGAGAGCTCAACGACGAGACACTCGGCGAATGCGACATCATCGTCCTTGCCTGCTACCCCGAGGCCTGCATCGAGTGGCTCGAGGCGCATGCCCGGGCACTCGCCGACGCCACCGACACCGAGGCCATCATGGGCCCCGTGGTGATCGACACGGTGGGCGTCAAGGGCATCGTGTGCGAGCGCGCCTTTGAGCTTGCCCGCGAGCACGGCTTTTACTTTGTGGGTGCGCACCCCATGGCAGGCACCCAGTTCTCGGGCTACGCGCACTCCCGCGCCGACCTGTTCCAGGGCGCCCCGCTCGTGCTCGTGCCACCCGCGGTGGACGATGCGCTCAAACTGGAGCTCTTGGGGCAGGTGCGCGAGATGGTGCGCCCCTTGGGCTTTGGCAAGTTCAGCGTGACCAGCGCCGCCGAGCACGACCGCGTCATCGCCTTCACGAGCCAGCTTGCGCACGTGGTGTCCAACGCCTACGTAAAGAGCCCGACCGCCCAGGTCCACCACGGCTTTTCGGCCGGTAGCTACCGCGATCTCACCCGCGTGGCGCACCTCAACCCGCAAATGTGGTCCGAGCTCATGATCGACGACGCCGACGCGCTTGCCTTCGAGATCGACCACCTGATCGACTCGCTCGGCGCCTACAGCCGTGCGCTCAAGGACCGCGACCAGCGCTATCTGGAGAATCTCCTTGCCGAGGGCGACCGCATTAAGCGCGCACTCGACGACGAGGCCTCCCACTAGACCACCTATCACGCCAGGTCGAAAGGACCATAGCTTATGGCGATTACCATCGATATCGACACCGCACGCCCCTACCAGGTGCATGTTGGCACGTTTTTGCTGGAGCAGGCGGGACCGCTCGTGCGCGCCACTGCCGGCGGCACCAAGGCCGTCATCGTGACGGACACCAACGTAGGCCCGCTCTACCAGATGCCCGTTAAGCAGAGCCTGGAGGCATCAGGCTACGAAGTGAGTATCTGCACCTTCGAGGCCGGTGAGGCACACAAGCGCGCCGAGACCTACGTTGCCATTTTGGAGTTTGTGGCCGAGCACGAGCTTTCGCGCTCCGACGTGATCGTGGCACTCGGCGGCGGCGTCGTGGGCGACGTGGCGGGCTTTGTGGCCGCCACCTACATGCGTGGCTGCAAGTTTGTGCAGATCCCCACGAGTCTGCTCGCCATGGTGGATTCGTCGGTGGGCGGCAAGACCGCCATCGACCTGGCTGCCGGCAAGAACCTGGCCGGCGCCTTTTGGCAGCCGAATGTGGTTATCGCCGACGTGGGGTGCCTGGCCACCCTTACGCCCGAGCAGTTCGCCGACGGCTGCGGCGAGGTCGTCAAGCACGCCGTGATCGCCGACCCAGAGCTTTTCGCCGAGCTGGAGAAGACCCCGCTCACGCTGGAGCTGCTCAACCGCGATGTAGCCCGCGTAGCGCTCATCATCGCCCGCAATATCGACATCAAGCGCGCCGTGGTCGTCGCCGACGAGCGCGAAACAAACCAGCGCAAGCTGCTCAACTTTGGACACAGCGCCGGACACGCCGTCGAGGCCTGCGAGCACTTTGAGCTCGGACACGGCAACTGCGTGTCGATCGGCATGGGCATCATCACGCGCGCCGCGGCCCTGCACGGCGTTTGCGATGCTGCACTGCCCGGTCGTATTGAGGAGCTCTGCGCCCGCCATGGCCTCAAGACCCGCTGCGACCTAGATGCCGACGCCGTCTTTGCCGAGGCGCTGCACGACAAAAAACGCGTGGGCGACACCATCGACCTGGTAATTCCGCACGGCATTGGCCGCTGCAGCATCGACCGCACGCCGCTTTCCACTTTCCACGAACTCATTGCCGAAGGCCTCGGCCAGAAGGGAGACGCATCCGCATGCTAGCCCGCATCACCCCGTCCCCGCTCAAGGGCACCGTTCCCGCCATCGCGTCCAAGTCGATGGCGCATCGCCTCATCATCTGCGCTGCGCTTGCCAACGGCGAGACGCACGTCACCTGCAACACCACCTGCGCCGACATCGAGGCCACGGTGCGCTGCCTTACGGCACTGGGTGCTCGCATCGAGACCGTAGAGGACGGCTCCCAGGTCCACCCCACCATGAAGAGTGTTGAGTTTGGCCTGCTCAAGGCCCTTGCCGGCGGCACGCTTGACTGCGGTGAAAGTGGCTCCACGCTGCGCTTTATGCTGCCTGTCGCCTGCGCGCTGGGTGCGGATGCCACCTTCGTAGGCCAGGGCCGCCTGGGCGCCCGCCCGCTCTCCCCGCTCTCGGACGAGATCATCGCCGCCGGCTGCGACCTACAGGGTCTGGGCGGTTTTCCGCTCAAGACGAGCGGCCGCATGCGCCCGGGCACCTTTGTGCTTCCGGGCAACGTGAGCTCGCAGTA
>RPYR01000139.1 GCA_008671285.1 Collinsella aerofaciens
AAGTAAGCGAGGGGCGGGGGAGAGGTGGCTTGCACGATGGGCACGGGGCTGCGCATGGTCAGCGGCGCCCGGGCACATCCTCGGCAGCTTACCCTAGAGCTTGTGGTGGCGCTCTTCCTTACATTCCTCGGCTGCCTGCTCCTCCTGCTTAAAGGCGGGGTCGTCGGGGGTTACCAGCTCGTCCTCGTGCGTGCGCCTGTTGTAATGGTGGCGCAGCACGGGCTCAAACAGGTGCAGGTGCTTGGCGAAGGCCGCCGAGCCAATGGCGAGCACGGTAAAGATGAGCACGCGCGTGGGCACTTCGACCTGATTGATGGCGGCGGCGCCGGCCGAAAGCATAATGCACCACGCATAGATGAGCAGTACGGCCTGCTTTTGGTTGTAGCCCTCTTGAATGAGGCGGTGGTGGATGTGGCCCTTGTCGGCCTGCCCAATGCTAATGTGGGCGCGCTTGCGGCGCACAATGGCGCTAAACGTATCGATGATAGGCACGCCCGCCACGATGAGCGGGATGATGAGCGAGGTGAGCGCGGCGGTGCGGCTCACGTTGAGCAGCGAGATGGAACCCAGCGCAAAGCCCAGCAGCAGCGAACCCGAGTCGCCCAAGAAGATACTCGCGGGGTTGAAGTTGTAGCGCAAAAAGGCCAAGCAGGCACCAAACAACGCGATGGAGAGCGCGGCGGCATCGATGCGGCCCGAGCGAACGGCCATCGATAACATCGTGAACGATGCGATGCCACAGATGCCCGTCGCCAGGCCGTCAAGGCCGGCAATGAGGCTGATGCTGTTGGTGAACGCCACCAGGGAGACCACGGGGATGGGATAGGCGAGCCAGCCGAGCATAATCTCGCCGGGGGCAAGCGGGTTGACGATGACGCCGATTTTTAGGCCGCCCACGCAGGCGATGAGCGCGGCGAGGACCTGGCCGGCCAGCTTTTGCTTGGGCTTGAGCTGGAAGATGTCGTCGATCGCGCCGGTCGCAAAGATGACGGTAAGAGAAAGCGCAAGTATGGGGTAGCTGATGTGCAGACGGGGGTGGGGCACCAATCCGGGTGGCCAGCCCAGGTACCAGGTGCCTTGGATTTGCACAATGCAGGCGACGACGAGGCCCAAAAAGACCGCCGTGCCGCCCATGCGCGGGATGGGCTTAGTGTTGATGCGGCGCTTGGAAGGATAGTCGACGGCGTCGAGCTTGATTGCCAGGCGCTTGACCAGGGGCACCGCAAGGAAGGTCGCGATAAAAGCCGCGGCCGCCACGCAAAGGTACGGTATGAAGCTCGTGGAGGAAGCCATGAATCGATAAACCGCCAAGCGTCGAAGGAAAAGGTCAAAGGATGCCACGCCACAAAGGGTATAGCTGACCCATGATACTCGACTAAGGAGGGTGTGAGGAATTGCACGGGGCGATAATCACGTGCTTACCAGATATTCGAGTGATGGTGGGGTTCTGCCTGGTGCCTTTTGGGGATCTGGGCGAGATTTGCAATGGCGAGTTTCGGCAAAAGAAAACCACCCCCCACGTTACGAAAATGAACCCACCTAAAACAGGTGGGTGCCCTCATCGACTGTTCCAGCGTCCTTAACAACGAAGGATACCTGTACTAGGTACGACTGTGTGGGCTCCCTAAATAAACGCGACGGTTCACCCAGTTGCTCCGCGGGGGGCGGAATACCTACATCATAAAGCGGCACTTTATCGATTCCAGTCTTGACATTACAAAAATCGTGTCGGACGATTACGGCGCCTTGGGCTCGAGCCGTCTGTGGGGTTGATCCCTTTACGTTTGAGCTGCTGAATCGTTGTTTTGGAGCATGGTTTTATGCCGACGTCGTTGACCGAACTTTTTTCGCCCGCCTGCCATTTGTGTCCGCGCCGTTGCGGTGCGGCGCGCGATGAGGGCGCGCACGGCGTCTGCGGTGCTAACGACACGCTCAAGGTGGCCCGCGCCGCGCTTCATATGTGGGAGGAGCCGCCTATCTCGGGCGAGGCCGGTTCGGGCACGATCTTCTTTAGCGGCTGCTCGCTCAAATGTATCTACTGCCAGAACCACGAGATCTCGACCGGCAATTTTGGCCTTGAGATTTCGCCTGAGCGCCTGGTCGAGATTATGCTGGAACTGCAGGACCAGGGTGCCAACAACATCAATTTGGTGACGGCGACGCACTATGCGCACCTGTTGCCTGCCGCGATTGCCGCGGCACGGGCGCGCGGACTGGTTATCCCAATCGTCTACAACACGAGTGGTTACGAGCGCGCGAGTGCCGTGGCGGCGCTGGGCGACCTGGTCGATGTGTGGCTCACCGACTTTAAATATGCCGATGCCGGGCTTGCGCAGTCGCTCTCCCATATAAAGGATTACCCGCGTGTGGCCGTGTCGGGTCTGGCCCAGATGGCGCGCGAGATCGAGCGCCGCGGGGGAGAGTTGGTGGACGAGGGCGGGCTTATGAAGCGTGGCATGATCGTGCGTCACCTGGTGCTTCCGGGGCATGCAGACGATTCGTGTCGCGTGCTGGACCTGGTGTGGCAGACGGTGGGCGACGTGCCGATCTCGGTTATGAACCAGTACACGCCCAATGCGCTCATGCGCGAGCAGGGCGGCGACCTGGCACGCGCCGTGACACGGGAGGAGTACGAGCAGGTGCTCGACCATGCCGACGACCTGGGTTTTACGACGATGTTCTGGCAAGAGGGCGGCGCGGTAGACGAGAGCTTCACCCCGGCCTTCGACACCACCGGTGTTCTTACCAGCGCAAAGTAGTGCGTTCGTCGATGATTTTTCTGGGACGGGGGTAAAAAATCATCGAGAGAATCGCCTGTTCGAAAAGTTGCCAAAATAGCCGCGCCCCAAAAAGACTGGTTATTGGGCGTTGACAGTTGGCGAGCCGTAGGTAAAATATCGACTTGTCCTGGGGACGTAGCTCAGTTGGGAGAGCGCTGCCGTCGCATGGCAGAGGCCGAGGGTTCGACTCCCTTCGTCTCCACCCTTGGATTTGATAAGCCGCTGACATTGTGTCGGCGGCTTTTTTTAAAAGAAAGGGCTATACCATGGCCGAGCTTGAGTCCCAACCATTGTCCGACGAGGAGCGCGCTGAGTTGGAAGAGCTCCGCGCTGAGAAGGCCCGCCGCGAGGCTCGGGAAGAGGCCCGTCGCGAGCGTGAGGAGCTGGCTGCCCTGCGCGCCGAGCGTGCGAAGGCCGAGGAGGTCGCCTTGAACGCCGCATCCGAGCGCAAGCCCGCGCCCGCACCCAAGCCCGCTGCTGCGAAGCCTGCACCTGCCGCGCCCAAACCTCAGCCTAAAAAGGCCGCTCGTCTTAAGTCCGTCGAGCCCAAGCCGAGCCGTGACGAGATGACCTTTGCCCAGCGCATGGTTACCTCCAAGGAACCTACGGGCGAGAACGAGATCCCTGGCATGGCGCCGGCTCAAAAAATCATCATTGTCCTTGCCCTCATCGCGTTTGTCATCTTTATGGGCTACACGATCCTGACCAGCATGGGCCTGCTCTAACCGATTTGCATCGGGCGTCATGTCCGCATGCTCTGCTCTCGTCCAACCCTCAAATTCTGCACCACACATCCGAAAGGTCGCCCCATGGCTTTGACCGATATCTCTCATCCCACCGACATCGCAATGCTCACCGATCTGTACGAACTCACTATGGCCCAGGGCCTGTGGGAGAGCGGCAAGGCCAATGAGCAGGGTTGTTTTACCGCGTTTTACCGCGACCATCCCTTTGGCAGCGCCTATGCCGTCATGTGCGGCACCGCCGAGCTGCCCGAGCTAGTCGAGAATCTGCGCTTTACGCCCGAGGATATCGACTACCTCGCATCGCTTGAGGCCCCGGCCGGCGGCGCGATGTTCAAGTCCGCATTCCTCGACTACCTGCGCGATTTTCGTGCGCATGTAAATATCGACGCCGTCCCCGAGGGCGAGCTCGTCTTTCCACGCGAGCCCATGGTGCGCGTCACCGGTCCTGCGCTCGAGTGCCAGCTGCTTGAGACGGCGCTGCTCAACATCGTCGGGTTCCAGACACTTGTCGCCACCAAGACGGCGCGCGTGGTGCTCGCCGCCGACGGTCGCCCTGTGGCGGAGTTTGGCCTGCGCCGAGCCCAGGGTCCCGATGGCGGCCTGGCCGTTGCGCGCGCGAGCTACGTCGCCGGCTGCTCCTCTACGTCCAATGTGCTCGCCGGCCGCCGCTACGGTATTCCCGTCTTTGGCACGCATGCGCACAGCTGGGTGATGAGCTTCGATTCCGAGCTCGAGGCCTTCCGCGCCTTTGCCAAGTCGAGCCCCAAGAACTGCACGCTGCTCATCGACACCTACGATGTGCGCGAGGGCTGCGAGCATGCCATTACGGTTGCCAAGGAGATGGAGGCGGCGGGCGAGCGCCTGTCGGCTATTCGCATCGACTCCGGCGACCTCGCCAAGCTCTCCAAGTATGTCCGCGGTCGTTTCGATGCCGAGGGCCTGCCCTATGTGGGGATCTCGGTTTCTAACGATCTGGATGAGTACACGATTCAGTCGCTGCTCGACCAGGGCGCGCCCATCGATAGCTTTGGCGTGGGCACCAAGCTCGCGACCTGCTACGACCAGCCGGCGCTGGGCGGCGTGTACAAGCTTTCCGCCCGCCGTGCGAGCGAGGCCGACCCGTGGACGCAGGTGGTCAAGCTCTCCGAGCAGCCCTACAAGCGCACGATCCCGGGCGTGCAGCGCGTGCGCCGTTATTACGACGGCTTTGGCGGCCCGGTCTGCGACATGATCTACGACGAGGACCATCTGGTGGGGGAGGGCGCCGCGCGCGGCAATACTCTCGTGGCCGTGAATGATGCCGCCCTGGTGACCGACGTGTCGGAGCTTGAGTATCGCGAGCTACTGGTGCCGATCGTGCGCGATGGCAGTGCAGTGGCTCCGCGTGAGAGCATCCAGGACGCGCGCGAGCGCTGTGTTTGGGCGCTTGATCATCTGGACGCAGCTTTCAAGCGCTTCCTGTACCCGCAGACCTATGTGGTGGGCATGGAGCAGGGCCTGGCTCAGGTGCGCGACGAGCTCGTGCGCAAGAACATGGCCGCGGCCTCGGCTTTCCCCTGGGCAAAATGATCAGCATGCGACGGAAGATAACGGATCATTTTCTCGCTTGCCCGTTCGCCCGTTCGCTGAACAGTTGATTGGTTTGACGTATGACGACTTCTTATAAAACGATGGTGGTAAAGATCGGTTCGTCCACGGTGGTGGGCGCCGATGGCAAGGTCAACCGCGCCTTTATCGGCGGACTTGCCGATCAAGCCGCAGCGCTGCGCAAGCTCGGCTGGCGTCTGGTCGTGGTGAGCTCGGGCGCTATCGCCTGTGGCTATCCCGTGTTGGGCTTCGACCGCAAGCCGGTCGGCGACCTTCCGAGCCTGCAGGCCTGCGCCTCGGCTGGTCAGTGCATCATCTCGTCGGCCTACGACGAGGAGTTCCATGCGCGCGACCTGCTCACCTCGCTCGTGCTGCTCACGCGTCACGACACGGCGCGTCGCACGTCCTACCTGCACGCGCGCGACGCCCTGCTGCGTCTGGTGGAGCTGGGCGTGGTGCCGGTCGTCAACGAGAACGACACCGTTACCGTCGACGAGATCAAGTTTGGCGACAACGACACGCTGGCGGCGCTCGTGAGCTGCCTGGTTTCCGCCGACCTGTGCGTGACGCTGTCCGACATCGACGGCCTCTACACCGCCAATCCGCACGAGGATCCGACGGCCGAGTTTGTCCCGGTCGTGCATAAGATCGATGCCAAGATCATTGCCTCGGCGGGTGATTCTTCGACCTCGGTGGGTACGGGCGGCATGATCACCAAGATTCGCGCGAGCCGCATCCTGATGACGGCGGGCATTCAGAGCGTGATTTGCTCGGGCGAGGAGCCCGATGCCCTCGTGCGTCTCGCCCGCGGCGAGAGCGTGGGAACCCTGTTCGATCCGCCGGCGGAGCGCCTGGACATCGCACCCCGCAAACTGTGGATCGCGCTGGGCGACAAG
>RPYR01000086.1 GCA_008671285.1 Collinsella aerofaciens
ATGGCTCTTATCGCATGCCGAAATGTCCGATAGTTTTGTTGAATAGCGTCGCGGCGTCACTTCCTGCGGCATACTAAAGAAGCTGTACATGCTTCAGATTGGATTTTCATGTCTGAGATTTTCGAACCCAAGAATATCATCGTCACTGGCGGCTGCGGCTTCATCGGCAGCAACTTCGTGCACTACGTGGTCAACAACCACCCCGAGGTGCACGTCACCGTCCTGGACAAGCTGACCTACGCCGGCAACCCCGAGAACATCGCGGGGCTGCCCGAGGATAGGGTCGAGCTCGTCGTGGGCGACATCTGCGACGCCGAGCTGCTGGACAGGCTGGTCCCCGGCCACGACGCCATCGTGCACTACGCCGCCGAGAGCCACAACGACAACTCCATCGCGGACCCCGAGCCGTTCCTTCGCACCAACGTGGAGGGAACCTTCCGCCTGCTGGAGGCCGTCCGCAAATACGGCATCCGCTACCACCACGTCTCCACCGACGAGGTCTACGGCGACCTCGCGCTCGACGACCCCGCCAAGTTCACCGAGGAGACGCCGTATAAGCCCTCGAGCCCCTATAGCTCCACCAAGGCGAGCTCCGACATGCTCGTGCGCGCATGGACCCGCACCTACGGCCTGCGCGCCACGATCTCCAACTGCTCCAACAACTACGGCCCCTACCAGCACGTGGAGAAGTTCATCCCCAGGCAGATCACGAACATCATAGACGGCGTCCGCCCCAAGCTCTACGGCCGCGGCGAGAACGTCCGCGACTGGATCCACACCGAGGACCACTCCTCGGCCGTCTGGGACATCCTCACCAAGGGACGGATGGGGGAGACCTACCTCATCGGAGCCAATGGGGAGAAGAACAACATCACGGTCCTGCGCATGATCCTCGAGGCGATGGGCCGCGACCCCGAGGACTTCGACTGGGTCGCCGACCGCCCCGGCCACGACCGCCGCTACGCCATCGACTCCACGAAGCTCCAGCGCGAGCTGGGCTGGAGGCCGACCCACACCGACTTCGCCGAGGGCCTGAAGGCCACCATCGACTGGTACGTCGAGAACGAGTCCTGGTGGCGCCCGGCCAAGGAGGCCACCGAGGCGCGCTACCGCGCCCAGGGGCAGTAGGCCGCCCGAGTGCCCTTACGGGGCGCGCCGGGCGGACCGCAGGGCATGGGGATGATCCTGCGGCCCGCCCGGCGCGCCCGCAACCTGAACATCGTCGATAGGAGCTTTTCCCACATGGCAGACATCGCATTCGAGAAGGACCTCTCCGTCGCCGAGACCGGCATCGAGGGCCTCAAGGTCGTCGACCTCGCCGTCCACGGCGACTCGCGCGGCTGGTTCAAGGAGAACTGGCAGCGCGCCAAGATGTGCGCGCTCGGCATCCCCGACCTCCGCGTCGTCCAGAACAACATCTCCTACAACGACAGCCGCGGCGTCACCCGCGGCATCCACGCGGAGCCCTGGGACAAGTTCATCTCCGTCGCCCGCGGCTCGGTCTTCGGCGCATGGGTGGACCTGCGCGAGGGAAGCGAGACCTTCGGCAAGGTGTTCACGACCGTTCTGGATCCCAGTAAGGCCATCTACGTCCCGCGCGGCGTGGGCAACTCCTTCCAGGCCCTGGAGGACGGCACCGCCTACACCTACCTGGTGGACGCCCACTGGTCCCTCGAGCTGAAGAGGACGTACACCTTCGTGAACCTCGCCGACCCCGAGCTCGCCATCGAGTGGCCGATCCCTCTCGACGAGGCCACGGTCTCCGAGGCCGACCTCAACCACCCGTACCTCAAGGACGTCGTCCCCATGGCGCCGAAGCGCACCCTCGTCACCGGCTGCGACGGCCA
Source organism: Collinsella aerofaciens (assembly GCA_008671285.1). The sequence continues at coordinate 1,848 of RPYR01000086.1, forward strand.
GCTGGGCCGCGCGGTGCGCGCGCTGGCGGAGGAGCGCGGCGTCGCCAAGGACTTCGACTTCTGCGACATCGACACCTTCGACATGTCCGACCCGGCGGCCTACTCGAAATACGACTGGTCGCTCTACGGCACCGTCATCAACTGCGGCGCCTACACGGCGGTCGACAGGGCGGAGACCCCCGAGGGCCGCGTGACCGCCTGGAGGGCCAACGCGACCGGCCCCGCCCTCCTCGCCCGCACCTGCGCCGGGCACGGGATCACGCTGGTCCACGTGAGCTCCGACTACGTCTTCGACGGCACCGCCGAGGTGCATGACGAGGAGGAGCCCCTCAGCCCGCTGTCCGTCTACGGCCAGACCAAGGCCGCCGGCGACATCGCCGTGGCCGGCTGCCCGCGCCACTACATCATGCGCAGCTCCTGGGTCATCGGCGAGGGGCACAACTTCGTGAAGACCATGAGGGGGCTCTCCGACCGCGTCGCCGACCCGGAGGATAAGCTCACGCAGGTCACGGTCGTTGACGACCAGCTGGGCCGCCTGACCTTCACGCGCGACATGGCCGAGGCCATCTTCCACGTGCTGGGGACGCACGCCCCCTACGGCACCTACGACTGCACCGGCTCCGGCGCCGTCAAGTCCTGGGCCGATATCGCCCGCGCCGTCTTCGAGGCCGCCAACGGCAACGGGGACAGGGTCGTGCCGGTATCGACCGCCGACTACTACGCGAGCGCCGAGGGCCCCGTCGCCCCGCGCCCGGTCCACTCCGCGCTCGACCTGTCCAGGCTCGAGGCTGCCGGCTTCCACATGCCCGACTGGGAGGAAGAGCTGGGGGAGTACATCAAGACGCTCTAGGCGCTATTAACTTTTCGAGAGTAAAAGCCGCCGTTCTTTAACGGCGGCTTTTCTTGTTGGTGGCTATCTGCGCAGTGGTGCCAATAGTATTTTGCGGAAGATCTACCTCTCGCTTGGCTTGGAAGTAGGGTGGCCGGGCTGGTCGTCGTAGGCGTATTTGCTGTACACGTTGACCTCCCACTGCTTTTTTTCGACCTTTGCTACAGAATCTAGGATGAAGCCGGTCGCAAGGCTCAGGCCGCACAGGAACATAAACGAGGCGGCGAGCATAGCGGTGGGGAAGCGCGGGACGAGGCCGGTCTGGAAATATTCGACAACGATGGGCATGCCCAGGGCGAGGCCGAATACCGCGAACAGAAGCGCTACGAGGCTGAAGAACTTCAGCGGGCGGTAGTCCTTGAACAGCGTGCCGATCATTGCAACGACTTTAATGCCGTCGCTAACGGTATTGAGCTTGGACTTGGAACCTTCCGGACGGTCGCGGTACTCGATGGGCACATCTTTGATGCGCCAGCGGTGGTCGACGGCGTGGATCGAGAGCTCGGTTTCGATCTGAAAGCCCTCGGAAAGCACTGGGAAGGTTTTAACGAACGGGCGGCTCATGGCGCGGTAGCCGGTCATGACGTCATCGAAGCTGTAGCCATAGATCCACTTGATCATGGCACGGACCAGATTGTTGCCAAAGCCGTGGAAGGCGCGCTTGTTTTCCTCGGCGTAGGTGCCGTTTGAAAGGCGATCGCCTACGGTCATGTCGGCCGTACCGTTAAGGATGGGCTCGCAGAGGGCCTTGGCCGCCTCGGCGGGGTAGGTGTCGTCGCCGTCGACCATCAGGTAGCAATCGGCGTCGATGTCGCGAAACATCTGGCGGCATACGTTGCCCTTTCCCTGACGGGGCTCAAAGCGGACCGTGGCGCCGTGCTCGGTGGCGATGCGTGAGGTATCGTCCGACGAGTTGTTGTCATAGACATAGACCGTCGCTTGCGGAAGCTCGCGGTGAAAGTCGTCGATGACTTTGCCGATCGTGGGCGCTTCGTTGTAGCAGGGGATGATGACGGCGATGGATTCAGAATTCACTCAATGCTCCTTATACGTTCAATCCTTGAAAGTATAGCCGTTTGGGCTTGGCATCCTAAGATGTGGGTTAGTTCTCCAGTTTTGTTGCGCGAATCGTTTGCATGGCCGCCGGGTCTATACTGTTCGTTTGTCAACGATTACGAGTAAAGGAGTTGCATCCGTGTCGGATCAGACAAAGCAACAAGAAACTCGCAGTCTGCCTGCGACGTTTGCTAAGAACGAATTTGAGAAGGACGCGTTTATCCTTCGTCAGCTGGTTACCAAGGATTTTAAGATCAAGTATCGCCGTAGCGTTCTGGGCGTCGCATGGTCGGTGCTCAACCCGCTGCTGATGATGATCGTCATGGCCATCGTGTTCTCGACGATTTTTGGCCAGGGCCGCAATGGCTCAATGACGCCCGAGATGTACCCGCTGTACTTGATCGTGGGTAACATTACCTTTGCCGTCATGTCTGAGTCTACTAACCAGGCCCTGACGTCGATCGTGGGCGCTGCCCCTCTGCTCAAGAAGGTTAAGGTGCACCGCTGGGTTTTCCCGGTGCAGAAGGTGCTCTTCTCGCTGGTCAACTTTGCCTTCTCGCTGGTCGCCGTCGCCATCGTCATGCTGTGGTTCCGCGTTATGCCTTCTTGGCACCTTATTCTGCTGCCGGTTTGCCTGCTGCTGCTTATGTGCTTCTGCATGGGCCTGGGCATGATGCTCTCTGCCCTTACGGTCTTCTTCCGCGACGTTATGCATCTGTGGAGCGTCGTCATTACGGCGTGGACTTACATTACGCCCATCTTCTGGACGACTGACTATATTGCGCAAATGCCGCATCTCGTGCGTATCTTGATGTATGCGAACCCCATGTTCAACTACCTGCAGTTTATGCGCGATATCTTCCTGTTCCAGACTACGCCCTCGCTTATGACGTTTGGTATGTGCGTTGCCTGGGCGGTTCTTGCGCTTATTATTGGCTATACCGTGTTCCATAAGTCCGAGCGCAAGTTCATCCTCTACATCTAAGGAGTGCTGTGATGACTGAATCTGTTGTTGATTACAGCGAGCAGCCTCTGGCTGTCGAGGTCGACGACGTCACCATGATCTTTAACATGGCGTCCGAGTCGCTGACCAACCTCAAGGAGTACTTCATTAAGCTTGCCAAGCACGAGCTGTTCTTTGAGGAGTTTAGGGCGCTTAAGCACATCTCGTTTGATATTCATCGCGGCGAGGTTGTGGGTCTGGTCGGCACCAATGGCTCCGGCAAGTCTACGATGCTCAAGATTATCGCTGGCGTGCTTGAGCCTAGCGAGGGCAGCGTTAAGGTGCACGGCAATATCGCACCGTTGATTGAGCTTGGTGCCGGCTTTGACCCCGAGCTGACTGCCCGTGAGAACATATATCTGAACGGCGCCCTGCTTGGCTATACCAAGGAGTTCATCGACGCCAACTTTGACGGCATTATCGAGTTCGCTGAGCTGCAGAACTTTGTCGATATGCCGCTTAAGAACTTCTCCTCGGGCATGGTGGCGCGTATCGCCTTTGCAATCGCGACGATTACCGAGCCCGATATTCTGATCGTTGACGAGACGCTGTCCGTCGGTGATGTGTTCTTCCAGCAGAAGTGCGAGGCCCGCATCCAGCACTTTATCCAGAGCGGCGACGTGACGGTTCTGTTCGTTTCGCACTCTATGGAGCAGGTTGAGCGCATCTGCCAGCGTGCCGTTTGGATTGAGAAGGGTGACCTTCGCATGGACGGCCCGGTTGATGAGGTCTGCAAGGCGTATCGCGAGCAGTTCAACTAGGTTATAATTACTTGTGCCTGACAGGCTTGCGCTTGCTTGGGCGTGCGGCTATTTGCTCCATTAGCTCAGTTGGATAGAGCAGGGGAATTCTAATCCCAAGGTCGACGGTTCGAATCCGCCATGGAGCACCATCGTTTATTAAGCCCAGACCGCTTGGTGGTCTGGGCTTTTTCACATGCCGGTGTTCTTTGTTCTTGCCGGGTATACGTTTAGGCCGAAGCCGTGGCGTGAGCTGCTATTGTGCTGCTGATGTGGATTGGTTATACGGCGCGCCAAAGGGGGCTGGAGCCGAGCGTGAGCAAGCCTCTGCTTATGACGCTGCCAGCATCGTGGTTCTTCGCGTCAATCGTACGCTGTGCCTGCGATATTGGATTGGCGTACGTGATCAAGAAGGCGTAACAAAAGCGGGGAGGACCAACTTGGCCCTCCCCGCTGTATCTAGTCTGCCTTCAGGCACTCGGGCAAGACGTTTGCAACTGCATTCATCGCCTGCGGCCTCAGGTACTGCTCATTGAGCTTTACCTTTCTGTAGGCGTAGCGAGTGTCTGCCGAGTATTTGATCAACACATCGGTGAAGAACCGCTCCCAGCTCAGGTAGTCGCGGCTTTCGATATAGCTTGAGGGATCCTCGAGGATTTTTAAGATATCGTTACTGGGAATGAGGCCAGATTGCAGGAGTGTCCACTCGAATGATTCGGGGAGGAACAAGCGTACGTTCTTGTAAACGCGCTGTCCGAGCACCTTTTCGATGTAGGGACCAAATGCTGCTCCGTCTCCAATAGCAAGGATGTTTTGCTCGGGACATTCGTGAATCGTACGTTTTAGATTCGCAACGCCGGTGGCGGTATAGCAGGGGATCCCGAGTCGGTTGCAAAGAGCGTCGTAGAATTGATAGCCAGATTTGCTATCCTCGACAACTACGGCGTCGGGTACCTCGAATCCAACATTTAGATCCTGATACAGCATACTTGCCGTGTGGTCATATAGCGGCTTGGTCACCGAGTAGAAGCGCCTGTCGCTCTTGCGGCCATTGATTGTTTTACTTGTCGTGTTGACTAGCTTCAGGATCTCATCAACGCTGTAGGGGAGCTCGTTGGCATCGCGACGAGATATCAGAACAAAATAGTTGGACGAGCCGTTGACGGCTTTGGCGAAGTCCTTTGAGTAGATAAACTCGTTACCCTCATCTAGAAAGACGATTGAATCTTCGATGATCGATAGCTCGCGCTCCCAGCGTCTGCCGGAAAGCGTTTCGCAAGGCACGTCGCAACTGAGTGCAACGCCGCTTTCCGGTCCTCGGTCGTTGTAGTCGCGAATCATCGAGATGAGCGTCGTTTTACCCGTGCCGCTGTTGCCGCGTATAAAGGAAATATTGCGCTTAAACGTGAGTGTGTATTTGACCTTTGCACGCTCTACGACAACGGTATGCGTTCCCTTCATTACTCATCAACATCCAAAAAGTCATTCGTGGCGCCGACAAACTCCTGCATGTTTCTGACGATGCGGCCATCGTTTTCAATGCGGATTTCAAAGCTCTTCCAGGGGAATTTCATGATGTGGTATAAGGTCACCATCACATCCTGCTCTTTGCCGATCTTGAGTAGCCAGCGGGCACAGTTGTCTCCGCAGGTGGATGCGTTGAACACCATATTTGGGAGATTGCGCACCAGCAGCAGCGTCTTAACGCCGCCGGACAGTTCGAGTGGGGTGATCGAGCCCAGCTGTTTGCTTACGATGTTGTGGGGACCGATGAGCTCTGATCCGTCCACGCTTTTAATAATCTGTGCGGCCATAGGGTCTTCGAACCATGAGTCCAAGTATGAGTTCCTAAAATAGGTTTCGGTATCGTAGATGGAACCGGGGTAATCCCCCAGATGGATGCTTAACATGCGCGTCTCCAGACGTTGTGTGACTGCAATGATTATATGCCAGTAATAAAGTGCCGCCAGTAGCGAGGTTGCTGCTGGCGGCACTGGCATTATTAGCGTGTGAATCGCGTTGATGGATTTGCTCGCGAGGCTACTTTTCGAGACGTTCCCTCAGCAGCTCCAGCGCGTGGGCGTAGCCTTGCAGGCCCTCGCCGGTGATGGTGGCGAAGCAGGCTAGGCGGGCGTAGCTCACCTGGCGGAAGTCTTCGCGCGTCTCTACGGCGCTGATGTGCACCTCGACGGCAGGGATGGCAACGGCCTTGAGGGCGTCGAGGATCGCCACGCTCGTATGCGTGTAGGCAGCCGGGTTGATGACGATGCCGTCGACCTTTCCGTAAGCCTCCTGGATCTTGTCGACGATGCTGCCCTCGTGGTTAGACTGGAAGACATCGACCTCGTCGAAGCCCTGTGCGGCACCCGCTTCCTGGCAGATCTGCACTAAGCGATCGTAGTTGTCGCTGCCGTAGATGCCTGGCTCGCGAATGCCGAGCATGTTGAGGTTGGGGCCGTTAATGACGAGTGCTTTCATGGTTGCTTCCTTTGCAGTTGAAAAACCACCACAAAGGTGCCTGCCCCCTTTGTGGTGGTTTTGGTTAGAGAGCGGGTGGGAGGGTGTCGAGGAGGGCATGGGCGGTGTTGGCGGCGCAGTCGCGTGAGTCGATGATGTAGTCGGCCCAGGCGCGGTAGCGCGGCATACGCTGCTCGGCCAGCTTGTCGATGCCGTCGCTCGCGGTGATGGGGCGGCCCTTGTGGGCGAGCTCGTCGAGCTTGCGGTTGAGCATCACGATTTGGCTGTTTTGGTGCAGCAGAGGGTAGTTCTCGTCGCGCGTAACCACGCCGCCGCCGGTGGAGAGCACCAAGCCGCTGCGCTTGGAGATGTCGGCCAGCGCTGCCGTCTCCTGCTCGCGGAAGGCCGCCTCGCCGCACTTGATGATAAAGTCGGCGCAGGGCATGCCCAGGCGCTCCTCGAGGGCGCGATCGAGATCGATGTGCTCGCGGCCCGTGAGCTGGGCGATCTGCTCGCCCACGCGGGTCTTGCCCGAGCCCGGCATGCCGATCAGCGCGATGTTCTGTTCGCGGCGTGACAGGCGCTCCGTTACGTCCAGGATCCTCTCGCGCGGGGTGGCTTTGCCGGTATAGCGCTCGACAG
>RPYR01000141.1 GCA_008671285.1 Collinsella aerofaciens
CTTGAGCACACGGTCGATCACGGCACGCTCTTCGTCGGTCACCCAGCCGTCGCAAGGAGCCTCCACGCTGGTGCCGTCCTCCTTAACCGTGGGGTTGACGCCCGAGTTGAGGCCGTCGTGCTTTTGGACAAAACGCGCCGTCTGCTGGAACGGAATCGAGAGGATTTCTCGCTTGGAACCAGGCGTGATGTCATGTGCCGGCATAAAGACCTTGGTGAAGTACATATTAGAGGCAAGGCAGAGTGCAAGCACCGCAAGAACTCCCACCCAGCGGAAACGCGGGGTGGTGCCCGAAGGCGCAGCACCAGCCTGCTTGGCTGCACGACGGGCCACGTGCGCGTCCCAAGCGCAAAACGCCGCCGCGATTACGCATGCCGCCAGGGGAAACACCAAGCCGCCGTTGCGCAAAAACGTGGAACCCATGGCACCCAGCACGAGCAACAGCCAGTCGTGGCGTGCAAAGAGCACAGGCGCCTGTTCGCCCGCGCGCTCGGCATTGGCATCGCGACGGGGCAGGCCACATGCCACGAGCTTGACGGTCTGAACGAGCAGCACCAAAAACGCATCGGCAAACAGTACGTCTTTGGTCAGCAGCGCCGCATAGTTGGAGAACATCGGCATAAACGCAAAGAACAGCAAGATGACGCCACGGACCGGCAGGCTCACGCCCAGCTTGCGCAGCGAAGATATGGAATAGGCCATGCAGGCGGCCGTGATGACAAATTGGGCACAGGTGTAGATGGCAAGGCCCGCATTGGCGCTGCTGAATAGCGAAAGCCCCAGTTGCACACATGAGCCGATGATGGCCGTGTGCACCACCGGATGATGGCCGTTGAGCAGCACGTTGGGGTTAAACAGGCGCAGGTAGTCGCTCGTGCCGTTGGGATAGTTGAACCATTGGCGGATCTGCGCGCCCGTATCTCCCATAAAGAGGCCGGGCAGCGAGGCGATAAGCGTGGGCGCCCAGACAATCATGAGGACAAGAAACGGCCCGACAAAGGGATGGACCGAGAGCACGGCGTGGGCAACACGCCACACGCGACCAAAATGTGCCTCCGAAAACGGGATGCGGTGGGAGCTCAACCAATCTAAAAACTCAAAAGCCAGATAGAAGGCCACAATCGCCAGAAGCATCCAGCCCGCGCCGCCAATCCAGGCGCAGATAACGCGTGCCTTGTCGCCCAGCACAATCTCTGCCGAATCGGTAAGGTCGTAGCTACGGCCGAACACCATGCAAACGGCAAAGAACAGCGATGGCAGCACGACCGACGGGCGCCAAGCGTCACCGCGGCCAAAGAACACATAGCGAAACGGCAGCGTGAGCAAGCAGGCAAGCGCGAGCAGCATCACTGCGTCGGTATGGCCGGCAAACGAGAGAAGTACCTCGTAGCACACGTAGAGCGTGCCCGTCGCCTTGGGGTCGATCGCCAGGACCGCATTGCTCGACACCGGGGCGGGATCGATGGAAAACGCCGTAGTCGCCAGCAGGGCGAGCAAAAATGCGATGAGCGTCTGCTTGGCGGGATAGCGCTTAAACCAAACGATGCGGGCGGCGTCGCGCGCAGCCGTTGCGGAGAGGTCGGAATCCTTCACAGTCCGAATAGCCTTTCTAGAAACCTGCCAAAAAGGGACAGGTTTATTTTGGCAGGTTTTATCTGGGGAAACGTTACGGTTCTGCCATCGTTGCCCGGCAAAACCACCACAAAGGTGCCTGTCCCCTTTATGGTGGTATGTGGTGGCTAGGCGTCGAGGTAGATGCGCTGGGGGCGATTGCGGTGTCGGGCGAAGATGATGAGCGCCAGGCCTGCAATCACGAGTGGCAGACTCAACAGCTGACCCATGGTGATGACGCCGCCCAGCAGATAGCCCAGCTGGGCATCGGGCACGCGCACAAACTCAACGAGGAAGCGGACAATGCCGTAACCCATCACAAACACACCCATAAACGTGCCCTGGGGCAGCAGCGGTTTTTTGCGGCTGAGCACCTGCAAGATGCAAAAGAGCACAATGCCCTCGAGAAATGCCTCGTAGAGCTGGGAGGGATGGCGCGGCATATCGCCCGCGGTGCCGCCAAAGATCACGCCCCAGGGCAAATCGGTCGGCTTGCCCCACAGCTCGCCGTTGACAAAGTTGGCGCAGCGCCCCAGGCACAGGGCCAACGGAGCACCGATGACCGCGAGGTCTGCCAAAGTCCACGCATCGAGCTTGTACATGCGGCACACGAGCACGCCGCCGATGATGCCGCCCACCAAGCCGCCATGGAAACTCATGCCGCCTTCGTTGGTGGCAAAGATCTCGAGCGGATGTGCCCAGTAGTAGCCGTCACCGTAAAAGATGACGTAGAACAGGCGGGCGCCAATGATAAGGCCAAAGACCACACCGACCACGACGCTCGTCAGGTCGTCGACCGTAATGTCGAAACCCCAGCGACGCTGCGTGCGATACATGACGACCGCCGTGAGCAGAGCACCGACCACGTAGGCCAAGCCGTACCAGTAGATGGTGATGGGCCCCGCCGAAATCGCGACGGGATCAAGCATATGGTAGAGGTCGTTGAGCATATCGGTCCCCTTGCTCCCTACATACAAATGCGGCCGCGGGCCTTGCGCTCGCAGCCGCATATTTGGGCGTAACGTCTATGCGGAGTACGCCGTCCGCAGCTTTCGCATCTTAGAACGGCGCGTACTCGTCGTACAGGTCCTCGGTCTCGCCGGAGGCATTGACCTGCTCGACACGGGTAACGCCGGGTACGTGCTCCTTGAGGATACGCTCGATACCCATGGACAGGGTCAGTGCGCTCATAGGGCAGCCGGCGCAGGCACCCTGAAGCTCAAGCTGGACGACGCCCTCGTCGTCGACGCCCACATACTCCATATCGCCGCCGTCAGCCTGCAGGTTGGGGCGGATCTCCTCAAGAACCTTCTTAAGCAGCTCTTCGTTAACAGCCACAGGGGCTCCTTTCTCACAATAACGCGGGCGCGCCCGCGGACAGAGCTATGTTACTACAGCCATGTACCCGCTCACGAGCCGTCCATGCGCGCGGACACGACTTTCACGAGCAGTCAATTTGGGACGGGGCTTTTTAGCTGCTTTTGCCGACGCCCGGCGCTAGCACACGCTGCCGCTACTGCTGAGTTTGTTCCCCGGTGCCGATGTGGACATCGACGATGACCTGGCGGTAGCTGATGCCGCAGGAGTCGAGAATGCGGCGACTGATGCGGCCGTCGTCGGTGTCGGCGTACTTATTGTCCAGGTAGACAACCTCGCCCACGCCCACCTGCGCCAGGATCTTGGCGCAGTCATGGCACGGGAACAGCGTGACGTAGACCGTGGAACCCTCTATGTCTTTGCGTGATCCGCTGTAGTTGAGCACGGCGGTGGCCTCGGCATGGACTACGTAGTTATGCTTGTCCTGCAGTGGGTCGTCGCTCGTTCCCCACGGGAAAAAGTCATCGTTGAGTGCCGAGGGCGTACCGTTGTAGCCCACCGAAAGGATGCGGTGGTTGGTGCTGGCGATGCACGCGCCCACCTGCGTATTGGGGTCCTTGCTGCGGCGCTGCGCGGCGATGGCCACGCTCATAAAGAACTCGTCCCAGCTAATAACGTCGCGGCGCTTGCCCGACGCGGTTTGATGAAGATCGTCCGACATGGCAGACACCTCCGAAATCGCAATAGTTTGACACATTGTAGCAGGTGAAAGGTGGAGACGTTTTTGTCCCACCGCCCCCATCGCTACGCGCGACGGGGCTTTTGATTGATGTGGTAGAGCTCGGCCAGGCCGCGAAGCGTCAACGCGTCATCGACCGTCAGGCTGTGGCCGACCAACGCCGCGAGCGCCTCGGCATCGTCGCCGGTGATGACGATGGGCACGCTGCCCTCCCCCGCCGCCTTGGTCGCGCGCATCTCGGCAAGCACCATGTCGAGCATGCCGTCGATACGGGCCACCTCGCCCAAGACCACGCCCGAGCGCATGGCCTCGCGCGTGTTGCGACCGATCACATGTGTGGGTGCCGAGGGCTCGACCTGCGGCAGGCGCGCCGCAGCGGCCGAAAGCGAGCGGGCGCCAAGTGCCAGACCCGGCGCGATGACGCCGCCGACAAAGGTTCCGCGCGCATCGATGACCTCGATATTGGTCGTAGTGCCCAGGTCGATCACGATGCACGGAGAGCCGTAGACGGCACGGGCCGCCACGGCGTCGGCGATGCGGTCGGGGCCGATCTCGGCCGGATCGTCGTAGTGCACGGGCATGCCGGTCTTGAGGCCCGGCCCCACGGTGAGCACGCGCCCCGTGCAGGTGCGGGAAAGCGCCGCCTTCCACGGGCGCTCGAGCGCCGGCACCACGCAACTCAGCACGGCCGCCGCGGGAACGAGTACACCCGGCATGCCCGCATCGATTGCCAGCGCGCCCATGACCTGCACGAGCCTCATGCGCGCCTCGTCGGCCGTGATGCTCGACGGCGTCGTGATCTCGCACGTCGCAAGCGGGCATTCCTGTGCCGCGGCCGAATCCTCGGCAAACAGGCCAAAGCGAATGAACGTGTTGCCCACGTCGACCGTCAATATATATGTGCAGACATTAAGCATCGTCGGCGCTCCTTTCGTCTGCCCAGCAGTATATCGCCTACCCAAACCAGCTAAAAAGCCCCGTCCCAAATTGACTACCTTGCGGCTATACTGATGCGCGGTCGTGCGCGAGCTCACGCGGCGGCCCTTGGTAACCCGACTTCCCGCGCCGTATCCGTAGCGGCGCTTGCGGGGGAAGCGGATATACGCAAAGGAGTTCTATATGAGCAATCCCTCGAACCGCACCTCGATGCGCGGTCAACTCACGCTGCGCGGCGTCGTCATCGGCATCCTTGGCTGCGTGATCATCACGGCAAGCTCGGCCTATACCGCCCTCAAAATGGGTGCGCTCCCCTGGCCGATCATTTTCGCTGCCGTCATTTCGCTGTTCTTCCTGAAGCTCATGGGCAACGCCAGCCTCAACGAGGCCAACGTCACCCACACCATCATGTCCGCGGGCGCCATGGTCGCCGGCGGCCTGGCGTTTACCATCCCGGGCGCTTGGATGCTGGGCTATGCCGACCAGATCAGCTGGCTCGACATGTTTATCGTGGCGCTCGCCGGCACCATCTTGGGCCTTCTGGCGACAGCGCTCATCCACCGTCACTTTATCGTGGACGCCGCGCTGGAGTTCCCCACCGGCAACGCCGCAGCTCAGACCCTGCGCGCCACCGAGGCCGGCGGCAAGACCGGCAAGCAGCTCTTTGGCTCCATGGCCATTGCAGGCATCTACAGCGTGCTTCGCGACGCCCTGGGCGTGGTGCCCAGCATGCTGTGCACGCTCAACATCCCCGGCGTGACCTTTGCCATCTACAACTCGCCCATGTTGCTGTCCATCGGCTTTTTGGTGGGCTTCGCCCCCGTCGCGTTCTGGTTTGCCGGCGCGCTGCTGGGCAATTTTGGCATCATCGTCGGCGGCACCGCTGCCGGCCTGTTCGATGTTGTGACCGCGCAGGGTATCGTTAAGTCCCTCGGTATGGGCCTTATGATGGGCTTTGGCGTCGCCGTCGTCCTTAAGGACATCCTGCCGCAGGTCGCCGGTATCGTCCGCGGTCTTGCAGCCGACAGCTCCACCGACACCGACGAGCAGTCGCTCATCTCGGGCTCGCTTAAGCTCGACGCCGGCATCATCGGCCTGGGCACCGCCGCCATCGCCGTGATCGTTGCCATCGCGCTCGACCTCGGTCCCGTCCCGGCCGTCATCGTCACGCTGTTCACCTTTGTCACCACCATCATGAGTGCGCAGAGCTGCGGCCAGACGGGTATCGACCCTATGGAGATCTTTGGCCTCATCGTCATGCTCATC
>RPYR01000036.1 GCA_008671285.1 Collinsella aerofaciens
ACTTCTTCGGTGTAGTCGAGGGCAAATCCATATCTTAGACAAGAATTCGCGATTTGCAAGCGCATCCACGCACCCCACATGAGCTGCGCGGTATACTCATGACATGGAAAGACGCGAACATACATACGGTTATGAGGATGCTGCGGGCGTTACGCCGCCGCCCTGGACGGGTCCGGCGGTGGGCCTGATGGACCTCGATGCATTTTTTGCGAGCGTGGAGATGCTCGATCATCCCGAATGGCGCGGAAAGCCGCTCATCGTGGGCGGAGACGCCGAGTCGCGCGGCGTCGTGTCCACGTGTTCGTACGAGGCGCGTCGCTTTGGCGTGCATTCTGCCATGGCCTCGGCCGAGGCGCGGCGCCTGTGCCCGCAGGCCATTTGGACGCACGGACACTTTGATCGCTACCGCGAGGTGAGCGCGCAGGTCATGGCGATCCTTGCCGATGAGACACCGCGCGTGGAGCGTGTGTCCATCGACGAGGCCTTTATCGATATCACACCGGGTCGCTTTGCGCCCGAAGACCCGCTGCTGGTTGCGCGGCGTATAAGCGACCGCGTGGCAGCGCTGGGAGTGACCTGCTCCATTGGCGTGGGCTGCAACAAGACGGTCGCAAAGATCGCAAGCGAGCGGGATAAGCCGTTTGGGCTGACCATCGTGCGCCCCGGAACCGAGCAGCGCTTTTTGGCCGCGCTGCCGGTATCTGCCATGAGCGGCATCGGGCGCTCGGCCGAGGAGCGACTGCGCCGCATGCGCATCTACACCCTCGGCGAGCTATCACGTGCACCGGAATCCACCTTGGCCTCTATTTTTGGCGTCAACGGCGAACGCATGCGCCAGCGTGCGCTGGGACTCGAAATCTCCGAAGTCACGAGTCTCGATGAGGAGCGTGAGGTCAAGTCGGTCAGTAATGAACGCACCTTTGCGAAAGATTTGACTGAGCGTGGGGATATTGAGGCGGCGATTGCGCTGCTGGGTGAGTCGGTGGGACGCCGTCTGCGCCGTCAGGGGCTGACGGGTGCCACGGTAACGCTCAAGCTCAAGTATTCGTATGGAAGCGGGCGTACGGCACAGCGCCGGCTGCCTCATCCAACCGACGATGAGAACATCTTCGTGGCGGTTGCACTCGAACTGCTCGACAACATCTGGCAAGAAGGCATGCATGTTCGCTTAGCCGGCATCGGCATGAGCGACTTCGACCACCAAGGCGGCATCCAGACTGACCTGTTCTGCGAGATCGATGACCGCGGAGCCCAATCCAGCGACCGCCGCGACCTCTCCGTCGCCATCGACGCCGTCCGAGACAAATTCGGCGACACCGCCCTATCCTTCGGCCGCCAATCCCGCTTCAATAACTAGTCTTTTTTGGACGGGGGTTGCTGCCTTCCGTCCGACACGGCATTGGTAGTCAATTTGGGACGGGGCTATTTTAGCTACCCCTATATATCGGTTGAGATTCATTCGGCCTAATTCATTCACCGTCAGCCAAAGGGTAGCTAAAAAAGCCCCGTCCCAAATTGACTACCCCGGATGTCCGGTTTGGCGGCCGCAGCAAAATTATCCCGCCTAAAATGAGCTACTTTTCAACTTTAACTTTTTGAATCGTGCAATGGCCGATACCCGTGAGGCGCACGATCTGCTTGATCGAAAAGCCCTCGCTTTTGAGTTTACGGATACAGTCATCACGCACGCCCTTGGGCAGAGCGTTGAGATAGTGAGGCTCGTATGGTTTGAGCAACGCCTGCGCAAACTCAAGCGCGTCAGTATCACTCACATGAGCGCCATAACGGAAGCAATAGCCATTGGGCTCGCCCGAGGTGCTAAATGCAAAAAATCTCTGGGAATTCCCGAGCAACCCGAGCACGCAATCAGTCTTACAAATTCCCGGATAGCCCATATACTCGCTAAAGCTGCTCCAGCGATAGAGCGAAGCAGTGCCAATTCTGGCTTTCGCAGGGTTATCGTGAATGTAACGAACGCAGTTGAGCAGCTGATCATCATCGAGAATCGGCACACTCTTAAATCGATCCTGGAAAACAGGACCTCTCCTGCCTGTCTTAGAATTGAAATACATGGCATACGCCGTCGTAATCGAATGCATACAATCGCTCAGGTGAGCATGCCCGTCATCTAGCAACAAGTGAATGTGATTATCCATAAGGCACCATGCGATAACATCCACTTTGAACTTCTGGCATTTCGAAGCTATCAGTCGAATCAGATAGAGTCGATCGTCAGCATCCTCAAATATCAGCTGACCACCACAGCCCTTTTGGACGACATGGTAATAGCCGTAAACAGAGATTTCCCGCGCGGTCCGAGTCATACGCATCTCCTCCTCTACAGATAACAAATACGTTACCCGAGTCGGAAAGCTAAATATCACGCAATGAACCGCAACTCGCTTCTATCGGCGAACGGTAGGTAGTAGCTAAAAAAAGCCCCGTCCCAAATTAGCTACTTTGGGCAAAAAGAAAGCCGGGTAGCTGCGGAAAACCGCAACTGCCCGGCGATATGCGTGAGGGTAGCTAAACCCCGTCTCAAATGAGCTACTAGAGGAGATTGAGGGGGAGCTGGGGGGCGTCTCCCCAGAGTTTCTCGAGGCGGTAGAAGTCGCGGGCTTCGGGAGTGAAGACGTGGACGACAACCGAACCGTAGTCCATGAGCATCCAGGTCTTCTGCTCGCGACCCTCGATGGAGAACGGGTGCTCGCCGCAAGCCTCGGCGACCTTCTCCTCGATCTCGTCGACGATAGAATCGACCTGGCGGTTGTTGGTACCGGTGGCAAGCACAAAGTAGTCGCATACGTCGGAAAGCTCGGTCAGGTCGAGCACCTGAACGTCCTCGCCCTTCTTGTCGTAGGCGGCCTGCGCGGCGGCGCGGGCGACATCCTCGGCGGCGACACCGCTCGCGGACAGCGAGGCGGCAGTGCGGTCGGACGTGGCGGCGAAGCTCTTGTGCTCCACATGTTCAAGAATCTGCTCGTCGGTCATGGTCTCGTCGGCCATGGAATACCTCTTTCTAGACAGCCCGAGCTAGCGCAGCTGGGCGTAATGGTTGTAAATCGAAATAGCCGTGGGATAAAGATAGCGCCCGGACTGGATCACATAGACCAAACCCTGCGCAAAACAGGAGAAGAACAACTCGTCGAGCGACGACTCCCCCACCATCTTGCGCAGCGCATGCGCATAGTCGCCGTGGCGGTTGGGTTCGATGGCATCAGCCACAAAGACCACCATATCGAGCGGCGTCATGTCGCAAGCGCCCACGGTGTGACGGTCGACAGCCTGAAAGACCGCCGGCGACAGCTCGGGAAAAAGCTGCGGAAGTTCATAGGCGGCAACAGGACCATGCAAAAGCGGCGTCGCGGCGGAAGGAGAGCCGGCAATCTTAATGCCGTAATGCAGAGCGCGCGTAACCAGCTCGTCGTCGGAGAGCACTTTGTCCCAGTCGTGGATCAGACCGGCAGCAGCGGCATCAAAGCGGTCAACGCCGTAGACCTCGGCCAGATGAAGTGCGGTCTCGGCAACACCCAGCGAATGCACATAGCGCTTGCGCTTATCCTTCATGCGAACATCGAGCAGCTCTTGAATGCGCTTGAGCAGCGCGCGCTCATCGCCCTCAAACTGATCCTCTACCGACAACGTAGACCCCCATCACTCAAAATCTTCTTGGCCCAAATCGGCATATAGCCTGCGTTTGCGAATGTAGCCAAGCACGGACTCGCTCGTAAGATAGCGCACGCTCATGCCGCGGGCAACTCGCTTACGAATGTTCGTCGAGCTGATCGCCAGCGCCGGAATCTGAATATAGCGCACGTCGAACGGCAGCCCCGACTCTTTGATTCGGGCACGCGCCGTATCGATATCAAAGCCCGGTCGCGTCGCCGCAATAAAGGTAGCAAGCTCAGCGATTCGTTCGGCATCATGCCAGGTCACAATATCGATAATTGCGTCGGCGCCCGTAATAAAGTAGAGCTTTACCTGCGGCGGATAAAAGTCGCGAAGAGCATGAAGCGTATCGGCCGTGTAGGTTACCCCCGGACGGTCGATCTCGAACCGACTCGCCAAAAAGGCCGGGTTCGCGGCGGTGGCGAGGACCGTCATGGCATAACGGTCCTCGGCAGGCGTCACCGGCTTGTCAAGCTTAAAAGCAGGAGAGCCCGCCGGCATAAAGAGCACAGCGTCCAAGTCGAGCGACTCGCGCGCCTGCTCGGCAGTCACCAGGTGCCCGTAATGGATGGGATCAAAGGTGCCACCCATAATGCCGAGCCTAAACTCCTGCCCGTCCTCTAGAGGAAGCTCGGGCAAACCGATTCCACCGCGCAGCGACATGGCTTACTCGCCCTCCGGTGTCTCGGTATCGCCCGCGGCATCCGCTGCATCCGTCGCATCGACAACCTCGACGCCCTCATCCGCAGCATCGGCCACGTCAATGGCTTCAACGGCAACGTCCTCGCCAGCATCCTCGAGCTCCTCGTACTCCGAGAAGTCCTCGGCGCCCTCAAAGTCAAAGGCGCGCTGGCAAATGCGGACCTCGTCGCCCGCACGGCAACCGGCCTTCTCGAGCGCATCGTCAACACCCATACGCGCAAACTTATGCTGCAGGTAAATGACGGCTTCCTCATTTTCCCAGTCGGTCTGAATGACCATGCGCTCGATGGCACGACCGACCACGCGGAAGGCACCGGGCTCTTCCTGGACAATGCGGAAACGCTTCTCTCGCTGCAGGCGACGGCGCTCCCATTCATCGTCGCGCAGGTCGACCGGCTCATCGGAGACCGCCAGCTCGGCGCGCAGCTTAGCCACCTGCTCACCCACGGCAAGCATCAGCGTGTTGAGGCCGGCGCCCGTCACGGCAGACACGGCAAAGAACATATGGCCATCGTCGAGCGCTGCGCGCTTGAGGTCGGCAATCTTATCGGCCGTGCCCGGCGCGTCGCACTTGTTGGCAACGACAATCTGCGGACGCTCCGAAAGCTCGGCGCCATACTGCTCGAGCTCGCGGTTGATGATGCGATAGTCCTCGACCGGATCGCGATCCTCAAAACCACCCGTCATGTCGCCGACGTGCATGATTAGGGCCGTACGCTCAATGTGGCGCAGGAACTGGTGACCCAGGCCACGGCCCTCGCTCGCGCCCTCGATAAGACCGGGAACGTCGGCAACGACGTAAGAATATTCGCCGGCACGCACCATGCCGAGGTTCGGCACGAGCGTGGTAAACGGGTAGTCGGCGATCTTGGGGCGGGCGGCACTCATGCGCGCGATGAGAGATGACTTACCCACCGAGGGGAAGCCCACGAGCGCGGCATCGGCCATGAGCTGCATCTCCAGCTCAATCCAGTGCTCCTCGGCCGGCTCGCCCAGCTGGGCGAACGCGGGCGCGCGGCGCACCGACGTCACAAAGTGCGTATTGCCGAGACCACCGGCGCCACCAGGGGCCACGACAACGCGCTCGCCATCATGCACCAGATCGGCAATCTCGAACATCGGGGTCTGCGTCTCGGGGTCGAGCTCGCGCACCACGGTACCCATAGGGACCTTGAGAATCAGGTCCTCGCCGCTCTTGCCGTTACGACGGGCACCCTGCCCGTGCGTGCCGCGCTCGGCGCGAAAGTGATGCTTAAAGCGGTAATCGATCAGCGAAGACAGCTGAGCATCGGCCTGGATGACGACATTGCCGCCACGACCGCCGTCGCCGCCATCGGGGCCGCCCTTGGGGACAAATGCCTCGCGCCTAAACGACATGCATCCGGCTCCGCCGTCGCCGCCGCACACGTTAATGCGGCTGATATCGGTGAACTGTGACAACAGAATCGCCTCCTACAAAAAAGAGGGAGACCCTTGAATCCTAAAACTCAAGTGCCTCCCACATATGTGCTCTATGAAGGGTGAATTACGCGTTCGCGAGCGGGCGTACGCTGACCCTGTGCTTGATACCCTTGTGGAACTCAACGGTACCGTCGACCAGCGCGAACAGCGTGTCGTCCTTACCACGGCCAACGTTCTCACCCGGGTGGATGTGCGTGCCGTGCTGACGGACGAGAATCGTGCCCGTGGTTACCGTCTGGCCGGCATAGCGCTTCGTGCCAAGGCGCTGACCGCGGGAGTCACGGCCATTACGGGAGGAACCGAGTCCTTTTTTGTGTGCCATTGTGTATACCTACTCTTTCGTTACGAGTGTAATCTACTCGGCGACGGGAGCCTCGGCAACAGCCTCAGCCTCTGCCTTGACAGCCTTCTTGGCGCGGGAGGTAGCCTGAACCTTCACGATCTTCAGCTTGGTGAGCTGCTGACGGTGACCCTTCAGACGACGATAGCGCTTGCGCTTGTGGAACTTGAAGACCAGCTGCTTCTCGCCCTTGAACTGCTCAACGATCTGAGCGGTAACCTTGGCCTTGGCCAGCTTGTCGGGATCGGTGACGATCTTCTTACCATCGTTGAGGAAGATAACCGGCAGGGTGACCTTGTCGCCCTCATTGCCCTCGATCTTCTCGACGGTGATGACATCGTCGGTGGCGACCTTGTACTGCTTGCCGCCCGTGTTAACGATTGCGTACATGTTTACTTGCCCTTCATGCATCAGTTAGTGCAACAGCCGAATATAGTAGCAGGCGAAAATACCCCCGTCAACGAGTATGTGGAGCAAATCCACAAGTTCGCACAGGTATGGGGCTGACGAGTCGGCCCTCGTCGTCCTCGCATGCTTGATTCTGACGCTCGACATCGTAGGAGCAGATGGTCACGAGGTCTTGCATACCGGTGGAAAC
>RPYR01000098.1 GCA_008671285.1 Collinsella aerofaciens
GCCGCACGCTGCGACCACTTTATCCATACGCTCGCCGGCGGCTACGACTTTATGATCAACGAGGAGGGCACTAACCTGTCGCAGGGTCAGCGCCAGCTCGTGACCATCGCCCGTGCCATTTTGGCCGACCGCCCGGCGCTGATTCTGGACGAGGCGACCTCCAACGTTGACACTCGTACCGAGGAGCTTATTCAGCGTGCCATGGATGCGCTGATGCAAGGCCGCACCAGCTTTGTTATCGCACATCGCCTGTCCACGATTCGCAACGCCGACGTGATCTTGGTGATCCGCGACGGCGACATCGTCGAGAAGGGCACACACGACGAGTTGCTCGCCCAGGGTGGCTTCTACGCCGACCTGTACAACTCGCAGTTCGACGAAGCGGCGTAAATACTGCCGCAGGGAACGGATGACGCCCGAGAACGGGGGCGCAGGACAACCTGCGCCCCCGTTCTTGTTCTGCGGTCCTCGAACCGCCTCCCCTGGGACCTGATTGACAGCCCCCTCCAAGCCACGTGGCATCATTCCATTCCAGGACCAGCTGACGTTTGCCCAGATAAAACCTGCCAAAATAAACCTGTCCCTTTTTGGCAGGTTTCGGGGTGACAAGGGCTTGCACTTTAGCGTGCGACAGCGGATAATGCCGAGCATTCGAGAAATCGCCAATTGTTGCCGTTAATTGATAAAGGAGGCCCCGCATGGCCATGGAATTTAAACGCAGGCTGCCGATCCCCATGGAGATCCGCGAGGAAATGCCGCTTTCCGCCGAGCTTCCCGCTAAGACGCAGGCCTTCGACGCCGAGGTCGCCAAGGTCTTTACCGGCGAGGACGCGCGCAAGGTGCTCATCATCGGCCCGTGCTCTGCCGACCGCGCGGACGCGGGCCTCGAGTACATGAACCGCCTGGCCAAGGTCGCCGAAGAGGTCAAGGACAAGCTCATCATCATTCCGCGCGTCTACACCAACAAGCCGCGCACCAAGGGCACCGGCTACAAGGGCTTGCTGCACAATCCCGATCCCGAGGCACCTGATGACCTGCTCGAGGGCGTCAAGGCCATTCGCCACATGCATCTGCGTGTCATCGAGGAGACCGGCTTCTTTACCGCCGACGAGATGCTCTATCCGTCTAACTACCAGTACCTCGTTGACCTGCTGAGCTATGTTGCCGTGGGCGCACGCTCGGTCGAGAACCAGGAGCATCGCCTGGTGTCGAGCGGCATTTCGGTGCCCGTGGGCATGAAGAACCCTACTGCCGGTTCCACCACCGTCATGCTCAACTCCATCTACGCCGCCCAGGCACATCAGAGCTTCATCTTCCGTAACTGGGAGGTTGAGTGCGACGGCAACCCGCTCGCACACGCCGTCATGCGTGGCTACATCGGTCTCGACGGTCGCACCTACCCCAATTACCACTACGAGCACCTGGAGCGCCTGGCCGAGCGCTATACCGAGCATGCCGGCTACGCCAATCCGGCGGCGGTCATCGACTGCAACCACGACAACTCGGGCAAGCGCCCGCTGGAGCAGTACCGCATTTGCAAGGAGGTACTCGACAGCTGCCGCCGCAACGAGTCCATCTCCAAGCTGGTCAAGGGCTTTATGATCGAATCCTACCTGGAGGACGGTAACCAGCCTGTCGACGGCGGCGTCTTTGGCAAGTCAATCACCGATCCGTGCCTGGGCTGGGAAAAGACCGATTACCTCATCCACGAGATCGCGGAGCGTATTTAGTTACGCGGTTTTACCAAACCGCGTAACGGCTCGACGCTGCAAACGCCCCTAAGCGGCAATCTGACGTTCAATCGTCGGTCGCGTACCAAAGTACGCTTCCTTCCTCTTTCACGTCACCTTGCTCGCCTAGGGGCGCTTTCGCTGACTTATGCTCAACCTGCGATTGTTTGCTTTGAGTCGCCTATTCGCTATAGCGGGTGGCGATGGCAGCTTGCACCATGCCAGCGCTCATGAGGTAAGTCACCAGGAAGTAGCCGCCGTAGGCTGCCAGGAAGATTGCACAGGTGAGGCCCACGGTGCCGCCGATGCTCATATCTCCGAACGTGCTCACCATCTCGATGATCACCTTAAGTGCCACAAAGGAGTGCGCCAGGCCCACTGCCAGCGGGAACAGGAAGAATACCGCTTGCTGCGCCATCACCGAATGGCGAAGCTGGCGGTCGTCGCAGCCGATCTGTGCCAGTACACGATAGCTGCGGCTGCCGTCGGCCACGTGGGAGAGCTGCTGGATCGACAGTATCGCCGCGCATGCAACGACCAGTACAAAGCCAATGTAGATGGCCAGATAGCTAATCATGCCGTTCATCTGTGCCGCCTGCGTGTACATCTCGGAACGCGTGATGAAGACACCCCATGACCCCGGCTCCTTGCCGTCAACGAGCAGATTGTCGAGCATGGTGTATTTAATGCTCTCGTCTGCTTTGGTCACATCCATCCCCTGTTTGTAGTTAACGAGAAGGCTACTGGAACACGGCTGCAGATTAAGTTGGGACAACAGCCCATCGGCAACGACGACGGTACCGGGATTGCTGCCCATCGCCGAGTTGGCGATGGCCGCCGTGTCCTTGTCCGACTTATCGGTTGCTGGCTTGAGCTCATGCCCACCCAAGGTGAGCGTATGGCCGCCGGCCATGTATTTGGTGTACAGGTCGCCCAGCTCACCGCCCATATCACACGTAAGCACGTACTGGTCGCGGCCAATGCTCACCGGCTCCTCGCCCATCATCTGGCGCAGCTTGTTGTACTGGCTCGCCGGCGTCACAAACAGGCCCATATCATCGGCATTGCTACCCTCGAGCACCTTGGGGAGCTTTTCGCCCATGGCCTTGCACATCTCACCCGCCACCACCGAGGGGCCCGAGCCGCCAAGCGGGTAACTCAGATACGAATCGATCTGCACATGCTCACCGGCAACATCGGCGATATTGACCTTCTTTCCGGTCTCGTCGTTGTTGTCCGCCGACTTGCCCTTACTACTTTCTGTAACGTTATCGGGATCGATACGATCGCCGTGCCATGCAGCGTACAAATCGACCGTTGCATCGGCCAGCACCATGCGATCGGCCTCGGACGGATTGACATACTCCTTGTAGTAGTCGAGCCTATCGGGCGTGTAATAGACATACGTCTGAGACACGTCAACAGGGTTATAGCGCTCCAGGTTTTCGTTCATCACGTTGGCGATCGACATACCGCACGTCACCGAAGTGATAGCAAGGAACAGAATCATCGCGATGACGCCCATCGAAA
>RPYR01000094.1 GCA_008671285.1 Collinsella aerofaciens
GGGCGAAAGGACTTGAACCTTCATGGGGTTGCCCCCATACGGACCTGAACCGTACGCGTCTGCCAATTCCGCCACGCCCGCGTGCAGGAATTAGAATAACGGAGCGCCACCGCGAACGCAAGAACTATTTTTGAAAAAGTTTGCAGGCATTTTCCCAAGCGGCTTGCGCGATTGTTTCGGCGTCCTCACCTGTGCGATCGACACGGTCGTTAACCAGCGCGTTTGCCGTAATGGAGATCATTGCGGACTCGCATTCAAGACCGCGGATGGGCTCCGGAGCCATATACGGGCAATCCGTCTCGAACAAAATTCGATCGAGTGGGGTTGCCGCAAATGCCTCGCGCACGTCGTCGTTGCGCTTAAAGGTGGCCGCGCCACCATAGGCGATATAGCAGCCCAGCTCCACAAAGCGCTCCATCGTGGCGCGGTCCTCGCCAAAGCAGTGCAGCACACAACCGGCCTGGGGCACGCCCACCTCACGAAGCACGTTGTAGGCGTCCACGTGCGAGGTACGCTCATAGTCCGTGTCCTCGTGGCGCAGATGCAGCTCCACCGGCACGTTACGGCACACGGCAAGCTCGAGTTGGCGCGCCATGCAGTCAATCTGCACGTTATGGGGTGCCGGCGCGATATCGTCGTCATAGTCCATGTGGTAGTCCAGGCCGATTTCGCCAATACCGGCGCATAAGGGGTCATCGAGTGCGGCAACGACCTGTGCGTGAACGTCGTCGGTATAGTCCGGCGCGCCATACGGATGCACGCCGGCAAGATACTTGATCTGAGGGATATCCTGCATCGGCAGAATTTCGCGCACGAGCCAGTCGCTATAGTCCGTCACGCTGCGTTTGTCAGCGATGGGGTCGAACATCGTCACCAACAGGTCGACGCCCGCGGCTTTGGCGCGCACGAGCGTCTCGGGCACTTCTTTGCCCCAAAACGAAAGCAGATGCGCATGCGTGTCGGCAAGCGGCGCCAAGGGCACGGGACAAGCAACCGTCTTCTTTTTCTTGGTAAACGTCACGCGTTCGGCATTAAGCGTCATGGATTAGCTCCTGGGCCAGGCGGACAAAGTCGGCAACATCAAGCGTTTCGGCGCGCGTGGTGGATGCGATACCGCAAGCCTCAAAGGCGGCATCGAGCACGTCCTTGGCAAAGCCGTTGGCGCTCATGGAGTTGCGAATGGTCTTGCGACGCTGAGCAAATGCAGCATCAATCACGCGGGCCACAAACTCGCGGTCGAGTCCTTCGGGCACCACGCCGTCAACACGGTCGATACGCACGACGGCCGAGTCCACGTGCGGCGCCGGCATAAAGCAACGCGGCGGCACCTCAAAGCGACCCGTAACCTGCGCATACAGGCCGAGCTTTGTCGTGTAGCCGCCATAGGTCTTGTTGCCCGGCGTTGCGGCAATACGATCGGCAACCTCCTTTTGCACCATGACGACGGCGCGCTTGAGCGCGGGCATCGTCTGGAAGAACTGCAGGATGATTGTCGCCGCCACGTTATAGGGCAAGTTCGCGACAAACACCGTGGGTTCACCACCGGCGGCCTGCTCAATCTGCTCCGGCGTCACTTTGAGCGCGTCGCCCATGATAAAGCGGAAGTTGGCATAGTCAGCGGCGTGAGCATCGAGCACCGGCTCGAGCTCGGGATCTGCCTCAATCGACGTAACGCACGCCGCCTCCTGCAGCAGGGCCAACGTCAGCGTGCCGCAACCCGGGCCGACCTCGAGCACGCGCTCATCGCCCGCAAGCTCAGCGAGCTCACAGATACGTTCGATCACATGGTTGTCGATCAGGAAGTTCTGGCCCAGGCGATGCTTGGTCGAAAGGCCAAACTCCTCTAGCAGCTCCCTAGTTGCCGTGGGGTTTGCCAAAGGCGAAGTTGTCATGGTTGCCTCCTTAACATGGTGGCTGCATCGTAAAGCAAAAGGGCATGGACCGTTGCGGCCATGCCCTTACAGCTAAACAGCAAATTGCCGATATGGCGCGCAGCGGCTTAGCCCAGACGCGGGAACAGCGGCTCGCCCTTCTCGACGGGCTGACCACCGGCAAGCAGGCCCCAAGCGCAAATGCCCTTGAGGTCGTCGCTCGCGGCCTCGTCCTCGCAGGACAGGCGGCGCAGGGCCTCGGCAGAAGTCTGGGGCATGAGCGGCATCAGCAGGTGAGCGGCAATGCGGATGGCCTCGAGCAGGTTGTAGATCACAAACGCCAGCTCGTCAGCCTTGGCCTCGTCCTTGGCAAGCGCCCAGGGCTCGGAGTCCTCGATGTAGTGGTTGGCGGCATGGATGAGCTCCATGACCTCGTCCTTAGCTCCACCATAATCGAGCACGTCCATCTTGGCCATGTAGCGATCGACCAGGCCATCGGCAATCTTTGCCAACGGGTTGTCGAACGCATCGAACGATGCGGGCTTGGCGGGCGCGCAACCGTCAAAGTACTTGCCGCTCATGTTGAGCGAACGCGAGATAAGGTTGCCCCAGCTGTTGGCCAGGTCGGCGTTGTAGACCTGCTCCATGCGATCGAAGCTGATGGCACCGTCGGTGCCGGGGACGACGTCGGTCATGAAGTAGTAGCGATAGCCCTCGACGCCCAACATGTCGATAACGTCCTGCGGAGCGATGGCGTTGCCGCGGCTCTTGGACATCTTCTCGGCCTTGCCGGTCTCGGCATTGCGCACGGTCAGGAAGCCGTGGGCAAAGACGTGCTCGGGCAGGGCCTCGCCGATGGCCATGAGCATGGCGGGCCAAATGACGCAGTGGAAGCGGATGATGTCCTTGCCCACGATGTGGAACTGCGCGGGCCAGCGATAGGCCAGCTCGGCACGCGCCTCGTCGGTGTCGACACCGTAGCCGACGGCCGTCATATAGTTGAGCAGCGCATCGAACCACACGTAGGTTACGTGACCCTCGTCAAACGGGACCTGAATGCCCCAGTCAAAGCTCGTACGGCTCACGGAAAGGTCATTAAGGCCGCCCTCGACAACGCTCCGCACCTCGTTCCAGCGGACCGCAGGCTCGACAACGGCGGGGGGCTCGGCATAGAGCTTGAGCAGCTTGTCCTGGAA
>RPYR01000074.1 GCA_008671285.1 Collinsella aerofaciens
AGGTATCCGGTAAGCATGATGATCTTCACGGGTTTGTTGGGCATGTGCCCTCCTTTGTTAGACATGGCTTACAGTTGAATCTTATGCCAAACGCCTGCTCTTATACCCACGCGCCGGCAAATAACACAAGCTACTCCCAGGCTCCCCATACATCGGGGCAATAACCGACGGTGGCCTTCTTACCGTTGCGCACGATGGGCTCGGCTAGAACCTGCTGGTTCTCGAGCAGCTTGTCGAAGCGCTGGCTAGGGGTGAGGTGCTGGATGAGCGCGAGCGTCTCCTCGTCCTTGGCTTTGGGGTTGAGCAGCTTGTCGATGCCGCCGACCGCCTGCATCACGCTCGTGAGCTCGCCCTTGCTCATCTCCTTTTCCTTAAGGTCGATAAACTGCACCTTAATGCGGCGCTCTTTGAAGAAGCGCTGTGCTTTCTTGGTATCGAAGGACTTTTTGGTGCCAAAAATCTGCACGTTCATGTATTTGTTCCGCCGTTCTGCCTGATGAAGTTGGGCGTTGCTCGATCTGCCTCGGGTGCGTTGATGCCGGCGGCCTGTCCTGCCTCGATACAGCGAAGGAGCCAGGCCATGTTTTTGCCGATGTTGCGCATGGTGGCAAGGCCCTCGGCGTCCCCATTGGCGTCGCCGGGCACGCGACCAAACACGTTGTTCCAGTACGTGGAGGCAACCACGGGCATCTGGTTGATGGTGAAGTACTTGTTGAGTACGTCGAAGGTCGTCGACGTACCGCCGCGACGGGCGACGGCGATGGCAGCGCCCGGCTTGTGCGCAAAGGCCTTGCTGCCGGCATAGAAGGCGCGATCGAGGGCCGAAAGGATGCGGCCGCTGGGGTGCGCATAGTAGACAGGTGAGCCAAAAACAAAGCCATCTGCCTGCTCGGCGGCAGCGATGAGCTCGTTCACTACGTCATCGTCAAAGGTGCAGCGACCGCCAAGCTTGCCGCACTGGCCGCAACCGATGCAATCGCGAATGGGCTTGGCGCCCAGCTGAAACACCTCGGTATCAATGCCTTCGGCATTGAGCTGCTCGGCGACCTCGGCGAGTGCGCGGGCGGTGTTGCCGTTTGCCTTGGGGCTGCCATTGACCAAAAGAACCTTCATCACAAACTCCCTCTGCTTTTGGTGACTTCTGCAGAGGATTATCGCACGATGGGGGAGGCGGCGCGGGCGCGGTGCTAATCCAGTTTGGTACCTGGCACCTGCACGGCTTTCCCGAGCAACGCTTTGAGCTCGTTCAAAATGGAAACGGGCTGTCGGTCAACGCTGTTCAGATGGAGCGTGGCCACGCGAATGGGCGGCTGATATTCAAGCGAGCCGATGAGCACGGGAGAACCCAGGAATCGTTCGATTTCGTTTGCGAGCTCGTCGATTGCCTCGGGGCCGAGCTCATCGAAAAGCGCCACGAACATTGGTCCCGTCGAGCGGAACAGGCGACCCTTGCCGCGCGAACAATCCATGAGCCAGGCGGCGCTTTCGGCGAGCACGCGGTCGCCTGCATCGAATCCAAAGCGGGCATTGACTTCGGCGATATCGTCGACCTTAATGGCAATAAAGCCTGCCTTGCGCGGCACGCGACGCATTTCGCCAATGGCGTTGACCAGGGCGTGAATATCGCCCAGGCCGGTCACGGAATCGGTCGTATCTGCCAAGCTTCGGTTGATGATAATGCCCACATACATGTTGGGCTCGGTATCGGTTCCATCCAAGCGGTAGCCCGTGCAGTCGCAAAGCACGTATTTTCCAGTGGCATCCATTACGCGATACTGCATGTAGTGGAAGTGCCACGTGCCGTTTATCACCATGTCGAGCTCGGCGCGTACGTTGTCGCGGTCCTCGGGATGAACGCGGGCGAGCCACATGTCGAGTGAGTTAAAAGGGTGCTGGGAAGGCAGGTCAAAATCGCGCACGGCGTTAACCGACCATTGCGATTCTCCAGTATCGAGGTTAAGGATGAACGGATAGTGCGTCTCGGAGCTCATGGAGATCGCTTGGAACACCCGGTCGTTGCAGGGAAGCTGATCGACGATTGGGCGTTGCGGCGCGTCATTGTTTTCCGGTTGCTGTACACGATGCATAAGCTTATAGCGATACATCTTGCGATCGGCATCCATCGTCATCTGGCGACGCGTGTCGCCGGCAAGTGGATCGACGCGCGAGCAGCCAAAGCTAAAGCTGGCGATCATGGGCGCCTTGCCATCTGAGTTCGCCTCGATCAGCCCGGCACGTACCTGCTCCAAGCGCTGCTCGAGTTCAGTCTCGTTTGCGGAGAGCGAGATAAGCACAAACTCGTCTCCACCGATACGGAACAGCATCTCATCGTGCTCCATGGTTTCGGAGAGCGTGCGGCAGATGCTCAGAATATAGCGATTGCCTTCGGCGTGGCCAAACCTATCATTGCAATGCTTGAGATGGTCGATGTCAATATAGGCGCAGGTGAAGGGGTCGCCTTTGCGCCAGAGTTGCTCGACGTGACGGTCGAATCCATTGCGGTTGCCCAAGTTGGTGAGCGGATCGATATAGGCGTTGCGCTCAAGCAGCTGGCGCTCTTGTTGCAGGATGGCATGCGTCTTTTGCAGTTGCTCACCAACGGCGCGTAGCTCAGCAGGCAGCGCGGCAACATCGAGTTCAGCGGTCGAGACGCCGTTCGCAAGTCGCTGAAGATAGGCAATAATCGATTGCTCGCCCAGGCGATATGACTCGTTCATGATGGATAACCTCCTTGGGCGGAACAACGGTTTGTATCATATCCCCAATTCGGTTTGAATTGGGGATATAAGTTAGCTAATGGAGACAAATGCCCCCTTCGACGGTGGCGTTTTGCGCGCGAGCGTATCAGTTGTTATTGCCACCATCGAGCAATGCCTCAAAATCCTTCGCAGGCATGGGGCGGTAGTAGAGGAAGCCCTGAGCGTAGTGGGCGCCCATTTGTCGTAGCATGTTTGCCTGCTCATTTGTCTCGACGCCTTCGACCACGACGGGCAGATGGAGCGACTGCGCCATTTCGAGCATCGATGAAATGATTTGCGTGCTGCGGCCTTGATCGCCGTCGACGGCTGCAATCTGCCAAATGTGCTTGTCGAGCGTCACCCTAAAGCCGGTTTCCGCGAGGGCGGGGATATGGGTGCACATGCTGTGGGCGGCTATTATTCGACAAGCGGTAGCGCGCCGATGCGATGTTCGATAAAAATGCGACTGGGACGATATATGTTGACGGGTATACTTGTCCCGTTTTAAAACGTAGGAACGGAGATGGTCGCATGGCACAGTCAAATATGCCGCGCACGGTGGGGCTGGCGCTCGAGGGAGGCGGCTACCGCGGTATGTATAAGTCGGGCGTGCTCGACGTTTGGATGGAGCACGGTTTGACCTGCGACCATATGGTGGGCG
>RPYR01000006.1 GCA_008671285.1 Collinsella aerofaciens
GCTGCACGACAAGTACGAGGGCACCCTGGTCGAGAAGGAACTGCAGCGCAACTACGATTGCCTGCGCGAGGCCAAGAAGCGCGGCGTCGTCATGACGATCGGATCCGACTCCTTCTCCTTCGTCACCCCGTACGGCACCTGCTCCATCGAGGAGATGTACGAGTTCGTCGACAAGATCGGCTTCACCCCGGTCGAGACCATCACCTGTGCCACTCTCAACGGTGCCAAGATGTGCCACATCGAGGACGAGACCGGTTCCATCGAGGCCGGCAAGTGCGCCGACCTGCTGGTCGTCAACGGTGACGTCGCCGCCGACATCCACGTGCTCAACACCGACAACATGGACGTCATCATGAAGGACGGCTGGATTGTCGAGGGCGGCACCTTCGGCGAGGCAAACAAGTACAGCGCCTAAGCTACCGTTCATCGATGGCTTGATGTAAAACACAGTATTTGATTGCATAATGCAATGGAGAGGGTCGCTTGCGGCCCTCTTTATTGCTATGGGGCGCGTCAGTAAGAAGGAGATGACGGTGGATCTCAATAGGCTGATTCTGGGCAAGAGCTACAACTCTACCAAGGTCTTTCGTACCGCTCAGCATGTGGTTCAAGCCATCTTGCTCGGTATTGTTGTTCCGCTGCTTATCCTGCTGCTCATCTGGGATCTAACCGATAATCCCAATCCCGTTCCGGCCGTTGTCGTCATTGCCGGCTTGGTCATGCTGTGCTTCTTCTTCTCGTACGTCTTTGTCGTTCCCGACGACCTCACATCGAGCGCTACCGACCGCACGCTCGCCATCGCGTCGAAAATATTCGCCTACACGTCGCGCGGCCTTACGCCCGAAGCTGCCCTGGGCGCCTCTAAGATCATCCTGTCCGAAACCATCGCCTCTGCCATCTGCTTTACCGACGGCAAGCAGGTGTTGGCAAGCTGGGGCGAGGACTCGGCAAAATGCCCCGCGGGCACCCCGGTGGTGCTCAAGACCACGCTCAATGTGATCAACAGCGGTGAGCAAAGCGTTTTCTCGCGCGATGCCTCGACCGAGACAGGTGGCTACTTTCCGCGCCTGCGCGCCGGTATTGTCGCACCGCTTACCGTGCGCGGGCATTGCGTGGGCACGCTCGAGCTGTATTATCCCCGTCTGAGCAGCATCGATATGCGCCAGACGGCGCTTGCCTCGGGCTTTGCCGACCTCATTTCCACGCAGCTTGCGAGCTTTGAGCTCGAGCGCCAGGACGAGCTTACGGCCCGCGTGGAGCTGCGCGCCTTGCAATCGCAGGTCGATCCTCATTTTCTGTTTAACACCATCAGCACCATTGTGTCGCTCGTACGTACCGAGCCGGACAAGGCCAGGTCGCTGCTCATCGACTTTTCCAATTACTACCGTCAGACGCTTTCTGATTCCGATACCCTCACAACGCTCGAGCACGAGGTGGAACAGGGCACTCGCTATATCAATCTTATGCAGGCTCGTTATGGCGACGGCCGTCTGCGCGTCTCGGTCGATATCGACTTTGAGGTGCGCGATTGCATGGTGCCGCCGTTTATCTTGCAGCCGTTGCTCGAAAACTGCATCAAGCACGCGCAGCGCGAGACCGAGCCGCTTTCTATTCATGTTAGGGCTTTCGAGACCGATGACGGTTTGGAGATCATCGTCGAGGACGATGGCATCGGTATGAGCGAAGAGGTCTGCGCGCATCTGTTTGAGCAACATCGCCTGGAGGAGCCCGAGAGCATTACCGCCGACGGCTCCGTCAAGCGAGGTTGCGGCCTGGCGCTCTTCAACGTGCTTCAGCGCATCCATTTCTTTTACGGAGAAGATTCCGGCATGCGCGTGAAGTCCCAAGAGGGCGTGGGAACGCAGGTCATCGTCGAGCTGAACGGCGAGCCACATGAGCCGGCGCCGATGAAGGTGTAGCGCGCGGTTGGATTGAGAGAAAAAAAGAGGGGAAGCGCATATGTCCGAGGGATGGAACATCTTGGTGGTTGATGACGAGCCTCCTATTAGGGCTGAGCTACGTTATCTGCTGGAAAAGGATGCACGTGTGGGACAGATTGCCGAGGCGGGCAATGTCACCGAGGCCGTGGAGTCGATTCTGTCGAACAAGCCCGACGTGCTGTTTTTGGATATCACGATGCCCGGCCGCTCGGGAATCGAGCTTGCCGAGACGCTGCAGAACCTAAAAACGCCGCCGGTCGTGGTGTTTGTGACGGCATTTGCCGAGTATGCGGCCGATGCCTATAACCTCGATGCCATTGATTACGTCGTCAAGCCGGTCGAGGACGCACGCCTGTCAAAGGCGCTCGACAAGATTGAGGCTGCCCTGGGCGTTCGTCGTGTCGTCCATGCTCCGCGCCAGCCCTTGCGCCTGACGGTGGATCGTGGGGGCAAAAAGGTGTTTATCCCTGTGGCGGATGTCTGCTACTTTGAGGCTCGCGCCGATTTTTGCAACGCCGGCTGCGCCGAGGGAACATATCTGATCAATGAGTCGATCTCTTCGCTCGAGCGACGCTTGGCCTCCGAGGGCTTTATCCGTGTCCACCGCAGCTATCTGGTCAATTTGGAAGACGTGCACAATGTTGAGATTGGCTCCACGGGGTTGATGGAGCTCAGGCTCGACCGCGTGAGCTCGACGGTGCCGGTGTCCCGTCGTCGTGCCGCCGAGGTCAAGTCGCACCTGGGGCTTGCGTAAGAGGCCTGCGTGTCGTCGTTTACCATCGCAGGTTTGGCATGGGCGCGCGGTGGGCATAATGGGTGGCATCGAATGAAATCGAAAGGATCATTATGCCCGCGCTTATCACCCATCATCTGTTTGGCGAGGAAAGCATCGACCGTCTTCCGCAGGGCGTCATCACGTCCGATGAAGAGCGCATTGCCTTTATCTTGGGCAACCAAGGCCCCGACCCGTTTTTCTTTCACATTCTGACACCGCGTGTTTCCGACTGCACGCTGCTGGCGCAGGTCATGCATCGGTCGCGCATGTCTCGCCAGTTCGCGTGCCTGCGCGACGGCGTGTCGCATCTGCTGCCGCGCGACGCCAGCTTGGGTCGTGCCTTTGCGCTGGGCCTGCTGTCTCATTACGTGCTCGACCGCAACGCCCACCCCTTTGTCTATGAGCAGCAGTTTGGCATCGTGGAGTCCGATTCGGAGCTTGAGGATTCGAGCAGTCAGGTCCATGCCGTGATCGAGAGCGACCTGGATGTACTGATGCTGCAGCTTAAACGCGATGGCGCTACGGTTGACGATTACCCGCCGGCGGGCGAGATCGTCACCACCGATCGCATCAATCGCGTGGCCGGCGTGCTGCTGAGCTATGTTGCCGGACGCGTGTACGGCATTGACATTCCGGCGGGGGAGTACGGTGCTGCCGTCGCCAATATGCAGCGACTTTACCGCGCGATTGAGCCGGCCGGCTCCGCAAAGACGCGCGCGATCTCGCTGGGTGAGGGCTTGGTGCACGACTACTCGCTGCTCGACGGCCTTGCCCATCGCGTGACGACGGAGCGGCCCGAGCGAACCGGTAACCTGGGCCATCTGACATGGAAGAATCCCTTTACCGACGAGGTCTCGAACGAGAGTTTCCCCGAGGTTTTTGATCGTGCGCTGGTCGATTACGAATGCACGGTCGCACGTTTTATCGAGACCGGTGACATGGATGCCGTTACCAGTCACGTCAACTACAGCGGTCGCGTGCTCAATGCCGATGAGGAGTTCGACCGCGAGGAATAGGGCCCGTGAGTGCCCCTTTGCCGATTCCTTACCGGCGCCTCTGGACAATTGGGGTACGATGAACTAACTGCATATCGGGCGAATACGAAGGGTCCCTGTCCATGAAATACACCAAGCTCGAGCGTAACTGGGTTATGTATGATGTGGGCA
>RPYR01000273.1 GCA_008671285.1 Collinsella aerofaciens
ACGACGTGGTCATTGGCAAACGCCTACGCTATCTGGATACCGATACCGCGCTTATCGCCGAGTCCGCACCGGGGCTCGAGGAGTTTGGCTCGACGCCCGCGCTGGTCGATATTGCCGCCGACGTGCTTGCTGAGCGTGGGTTTGTTGACGCTTCGAAAAATGCAGTCGCTTCGAACGAGGGCACCAAGCAGTTCCTGGTCGGCACGATTGCCACGGGTAACCGCTTTGTGACGGGCGCCACCATGCGCAACGACGCTATCGAGGCGACGCATGCCGATTGTGTCGGCATGGAGGGCGCGGCAATTGCCCATGTCGCAACCAAAAATGGTGTCGATTGCCTGGTGTTGCGCGCTATCAGCGATAATTGTGACGAGGCGTACGATGCAATTTGCGAGCGCGAGTTCGATCTGTTCGAGTACGCGCGTGTCGCAAGTGACATCACACTCGATATCGTCCGCCGCATTGCCGCTGCGCAATAGCGCGTCTATTTGTAAGAACCTACGACCAAGGAGTGTCCATGGCCGATTCCATTAACTATCAGCTTGCCAAGTTCGTTGCCAGCTACGGCAAGGTTTCGCAGATTCCCGAGTCCACCTGCCCTGAGGTGAGCTTCGTCGGCCGCTCCAACGTGGGCAAGTCCTCCATCATGAACAAGCTATTTGGCCGCAAGAACTTGGTCAAGGTTTCGAGCACGCCGGGCAAGACGAGCAACATCAATTTCTTCGAGGCCGACGACGTGCATTTCGTGGACCTGCCGGGCTACGGTTTCGCCCGTCGCTCCAAGGCCGAGCGCGACCGCTGGGCCGAGCTTATCGGCGACTTTTTCGACTCCGAGCGCAGCTTTAACTTGGTCGTCTCGTTGGTGGACATTCGTCACGACCCCAGCAAGCTCGACCACGACATGATCGACTACCTACAGGGCAACGAGTTCAACTTTATCGTTTGCCTCACCAAAGCCGACAAGCTCAGCCGCACCCAGCAGGCACGCCAGGCAGCAGCCATCAAAAAGCATCTCAACGTCCCGGCCGAGAACGTGATCATCACAAGCTCCCAAACCGGTGTGGGCATCGATGAACTCAAGCGCCGCATCGCCGAGGCCTGCCTCTAATAAGTGCTCCAGCCTAGCAAGAGCCCCTATCAATAAAAGGCCATAATTTCAGCCCGGCGCCCCTTCGAAGCGTGGGTCCCTGTAGACATCGCCAGTCACGTTACCATAGGGCCACCCAGGGGCATCCCCTTAAAAACATTCCGCAGCACGAGGCCCGCTTATCCGCAGCTCCGAAGGAGCAGGATAAGCGGGCCTCAAGTGCGAGGACGTTTTTAAGGGGATGCCCCTGGGTGGCCCGGACAGACCGATCGGCGATGTCTACAGGTACTCGATTTGAGCGCCCTCGGTGTCGCACGTCAGAATGTGCGTGTCGCACTTGGGGAACTGCTCACGCAGCTTGACCTGCAGGAACTTTGCCACGATGGTGTCGTCGGTCACAGCCATGAGGGTCGAGCCCGAGCCACTAATCCAGATGGTCTTAGCACCGCCGTTAAGGCAGGTGTCGCGCACGGCGTTGTAGTCGGGAATCAGACGGCGACGATAGGGTTCCTGGATGCGGTCGTCATTGGCGGCGGCAATCAGGTCGAGGTCACCAGTCTCCAAGCCGCGCGTCATGCCGGCGATGCGGCCCATCTGCCATACGGCGGTGGAGAGTGGAATCTCCTGCGGCACGACCTTGCGCGCCTCGCTCGTATGTACCTCGTAGGGCGGAATCACGGTAATAAAACGCAAGCGATCGCTCACCTCGTAGCGCAGACATTGGGGGAGCGAATCGGTCGGCGTAAAGGAGCAGACGGCGCCGCCAAGGATGGCGGGAGCGACGTTATCAGGATGCCCCTCGACTTCGGTGGCAATGCGAACAAGCTCGGCACGGTCGACGGTGTGGCCCGTCAGTGCGGCGGCTGCCATGATGCCGGCGACGACGCAGGTGGAGCTGGAGCCCAGGCCGCGGGCGACGGGCACGTCGGTCTGGATGTCGATGGCAACGGGGAAGGCCGGCTCGCCCCATGCGGCCAGCGCATCGACAAAGCTCACATAGACCAGGTTATTCTCGTTTTGGAACTCCTTGGGGCAGCCCGTGATGGTGAGCTTGTCGGCGCGCTCGAAGGTGAAGTGCGAGTAGAGGCTGACGGCCATGCCGAGGGTGTCGTAGCCGATGCCTAGGTTGGCGCTTGTTGCTGGGACGGTGATTTTGATCATGTGGGTCCTCCTGGCGTGCCTGGCTGTTTAGTTCGCTGCTCGGACAGTCCTGCGCAAGACGGAAAGCACATTAAGTGCTTTCCTTTGCGTGCGGAACTCACGACGAACTAAACAGCCAGGCACGCTGTGCGCGTTCGTCATCATCCCGAGGGTTATCTGATGAAAGAAGGTGCGCCGGCTTTCGCCGGCGCTTAATAAGGGGTCTAGTTGGTGCTCATTCGTTTTGCTGCGGACTCGACGTAGCCGGCCATCTCATCGACGTCACAGACGTCTTCGAAACGGACGGGCTTGGACTCGAGCTCGGCGAGTTGGACCGGGGCAACCGTGTTGGTGGCCTGCTCGAGCACGTGCATGGCCTCAAAGTCGTCCTCGGGAACGTCGAGGCCCAGGGCGTCGCAGCCGGCGCGCGGGAACTTGTAGGGGCTTGCGGTCGAAAGCAGCACGCGGGCCTTGGCGCCCTCGGCGGGAGCGACCTGCTCAAAGACGTGATAGCCGCAAGCGGTGTGCGGGTCGATCACGTAGCCGTTCGCATCCCAGCAGTTCTTGATGGCAGCGCGGACCTCGTCCTCGCTGGCCCAACCGCAGCCAAAGACGCTCTGGATCTTGGCCAGCAGCTCGGCGGGCACTTCGTAGCGGCCGGTCTGGGCAAGCTGCTCCATAAGGCCGGCAACAAGCTCGCAGTCGCCATCGGACAGGAAGTAGAGCATGCGTTCCAGGTTGGAGCTGATGAGGATGTCCATCGACGGCGAGATGGTCGTGAAGAACGGGCGGTTACGGTCGTAAACGCCGGTGGTCAGGAAGTCGGCCAGCACGTTGTTCTTGTCGCTCGCGACGATGAGCTTGGCGACGGGCAGACCCATGCGCTTGGCATAGTAGCCGGCCAGGATATCGCCAAAGTTGCCAGTCGGCACGCAGAACTCAACGGCGTCGCCGGCCTCGATGGCGCCGGCGCGCAGCAGCTGCGCATAGGCGGCAAAGTAGTAGACGACCTGCGGCACCAGGCGGCCGACGTTGATGGAGTTGGCGCTCGAAAGCACCGTGCCGGCGGCCTCAAGACGCTCGGCAAGCTCCTTATCGGCAAAGATGCGCTTGACGGCACTCTGGGCGTCGTCGAAGTTGCCGCGGATGCCGCAGACGGCGACGTTGCCGCCCTCCTGCGTGGACATCTGCAGGTTCTGGACGCGGCTGACCTTGCCCTCGGGATAACAGACGGTAATACCCGTGCCCGGAGCGTCGGCAAAGACGGCGAGTGCTGCCTTGCCCGTGTCGCCCGACGTGGCGGTGACGATCATGATGCGCTCGGCGCCGCCGTCCTTGGCGGAAGTGCGGGCCATCAAGCGGGGGAGCATCTGCAGGGCGACGTCCTTAAAGGCACTCGTGGGGCCGCCAAAGAGCTCCATCACATAGGTCTGAGGGGCGTCGGTGACCGGTGCTGCGTCGAGCTTGACGAGAGGCGTGACCTCTTCACTCGCGAACGTGCCGCGGTATGCCTCGTCGACACACGCCGAAATTTCTTCGTCCGTGTAATCGTTCAGTAACATTCCCAACACATTTTGAGCGATTTCAAAGTACGATTTATCAGCAAGCGAGCTGATATCGACCTGCTTGGCGCCAAGCTCGTCCGAGACAAACAAACCCCCGTCGGGAGCGATGCCGGTACGGATTGCCACCTTACTTGAGCATGATAAAGTGCGTCCTCGTGTACTATGATAAGTTCCCATATAACAGTGCTCCTCGGATACCTTGGTCCCAATCGGTGAAACCATGGTATCAGAGCGCGCAAAACAGGTTTGCAGAGGCTTTTAGAAAGGTAACCTCCACGCCATGATAAAAATTGCCAAGTTTGGCGGCTCGTCGGTCGCCGACGCCGAACACTTCAAGAAGATCAAGGCCATCGTCGATGCCGACCCTGCCCGCCGTTTTGTGGTGGTTTCCGCCTGCGGTCGCCGCTTTAAGGGCGACACCAAGGTGACCGACCTGCTCTACCTGGTTAACGCGCACGTTAAGTATCACGTGTCGTGCGAGGAGCTGCTCGAGGACATCGGTCAGCGCTATTTTGATATCGCTGACGAGCTGGAGCTCACCTATCCCATCCGCGAGGAGTTCGCAGCCTTTGCCGAGCGCGCCCGCTCGGGCGGCTACTCCACCGAGGAGCTTGTGAGCCGCGGCGAGTACTTCACCGCTCGCCGGATGTCCGAGTACCTGGGCCTGCCGTTCCTGGACGCCGCGACGGTTGTGGCGTTCCATCACGATGGTACGCTCAGCATGAACCGCACCTCCGAGCTGGTGCAGGAGTACGGCCAGCAGGGTGGCTTTGTTATGCCCGGTTTCTACGGCGCGACGCGTGAGGGCCAGATCAAGCTGCTCGATCGAGGCGGTGGCGATATTTCGGGCTCGATTCTGGCCAAGTGCCTTGGCGCCGATCTGTACGAGAACTGGACCGACGTTTCGGGCTTCTATTCTGCCGATCCGCGTATTGTTCCCGAGGCTCAGCCCATTGCGCGCGTTACCTACGAGGAGCTGCGCGAGCTTTCGTACATGGGCGCAAGCGTCCTGCACGAGGAGGCCGTGTTCCCCGTGCGCGAGGCAGGCATTCCGCTGGTCATCAAGAACACCAATGCGCCGCAGGACCCCGGCACCATCATTAGCGAGACGGCTGACGAGGGCGAGGCGGAGCCCATCATTA
The DNA here is from genome assembly GCA_008671285.1 of Collinsella aerofaciens. The sequence continues at coordinate 4,935 of RPYR01000273.1, forward strand.
CCGGCGTGACCGGCAAACGCGGCTTTGTCGCCATCAATGTGGCCCGCGACCGCACCAAGCCCCGTGTCGGCTTTATGCGCCGCGCGCTTTCGGTGTTCGAACGCTATGACGTTTCCGTCGAGCACATGCCCACCGGTGTCGACCGTTTTGGCGCTGTGGTGCAGGAGCAGGACGTTCACGATTCGCTGTACTCGCTCGTGGGCGACATTCAACAGGAGGTCGAGCCGCTCGAGATCGAGGTTGTCGAGGGCTTGGCGCTCATCGCTACCGTCGGTCGTAACCTGCGCGGCCGCGCGGGTATCTCGGGCCACCTGTTTGGCATGCTTGGCCAGGCCGGCGTGAGCGTGCGCATGATTTCGCAGAGCTGCGACGAGATCAACATCATTATCGGTGTTGAGGAGAAAGACTTCGACCTGGCGATTCAGACCATTTACCGTGCCTTCTCCGACGAGAACGGCATTGTGAAGGTCTCCGACTTGGAGGCTCCCACGCCGGTCGATCCCACCCTGGCTGCGCTCAAAAAGTAGCGACTGCTCGGTAGATTTTTTGGGTCATGTCTCAAAAATCTACGGCGGGGCGTTTCGTTTCGGTTTCGTTTCGACGGGGCGGGTTTCGTGCCCGCCTCGTTCTTGTATACACTGGCAACAATAATCGGCCTGCTCGGCGTGCGGGCAAAAGCCATAACCTTTAAAGGGGGAAGCATGAAACAGTACACGGTTGCTATTTTGGGCGCGACGGGAGCCGTGGGCACCCAGATGCTCGAGTGCCTAAACGAGCAGGAGTTCCCGGTTGGCAAGCTCAAGCTGCTGGCGAGCGCGCGTTCTGCGGGCAAGACCGTCGAGTTCCGCGGCGAGCAGATCGTGATCGAAGAGGCTTGTCCCGAGGCCTTTGAGGGCTGTGACATTGTGCTTGGAGCCGCCGGCGACGACATCGCGAAGGAGCTACTGCCCGAGGCCGTCAAGCGCGGCGCCGTCGTGGTCGACAACAGCCACGCCTTCCGCATGGATCCTGAGGTGCCGCTGGTCGTGCCCGAGATCAATGCCGACGACATCAAGTGGCATCACGGCCTTATCGCCAATCCCAACTGCGCGACCATCATCGGCCTGGTTCCCACCTGGCCGCTGCATCAGCTCGCCGGCGTGAAGCGCATGATCGTCTCCACGTATCAGGCGGCTTCGGGTGCCGGCGCTCCCGGTATGGCCGAGCTCGAGGCTCAGCTGGCCGCCCTGGGCCGCGGCGAGGAGATTCCCGAGCCGCGCGCATTTGCCGCCCAGCTGGCGAGCAACCTGATTCCGCAGATTGGCGGCGTCAAGGAGGAGGGCTTTACCTCCGAGGAGATGAAGCTGCAAAACGAGGGCCGCAAGATCATGCACCTGCCCGAGCTGCGCGTGAACTGCACCTGCGTGCGCGTGCCCGTGCTGCGCTCGCACTCCGAGAGCATTACGCTTGAGTTTGAGCGCGACATTACGGTTGACGAGGCCCGTGCTGCGCTGGCTGCCGCTCCGGGCGTGAAGCTGGTTGACGACATGAGCGCCGAGGATGCGCACGATCGCTTCCCCATGCCGATGGATACGTCCGACCAGGATTTGATTTGGATCGGTCGCATGCGCCGCGACATCTCGAACCCCGAGGCCGCGCGTGGCATCACCTTCTGGTGCTGCGGCGACCAAATCCGTAAGGGCGCGGCAAC